>NZ_JBFUKF010000786.1:0-1183 GCF_056400985.1 Mucilaginibacter sp. P4_G9
AATTCGGTAGTTAAAAACTATACAATAATTATTAACGGAAAACCGGCAACAACAGACGATTCGGGAGTATTTACCACCGCCATAAGCAGCAGCGCCAGCCAGCTTACCGTTCAGCCATCCGACAAAAATTATATCATCGCGTACCCAATGGGTGGCAGGGTGCTGGTACCTAAAGACCCATTATTGTTGACCCAGATAGTGCTGGAAGGCTTCCAATCCAACGGTCAAATCAAAAGCTACCTGGCATCATTGGCACAATTAAAAGAGACAGCCAAAAAAGGGCAGTCCGAAACAAAAGCATTACAGATAAAAATTGACTCCATTGCTTCCAACCTTAAAAAATCGGGTTATACCAATGATGACCTGAAAATAGCCCGGGAAAGGCAGGATGGCATTGATCTGTTTTACCCCGAGATCAGCGGTGCCCTGCAGAATTATATCCTGCAGGCGCAAAGTTTAATGATTGCTTTTAAATTTATTGCAGTATATGCCTTCGTCAATATTAATGCGCTTACCCAGTACGCGCAGACCCAAAGTGGGTTTAACCAGGCGTTTGAAAAATTATATGTCAATTATCCTACTTACTCAAAAAAAATGGCCGACTACTGGGACGATCCATCACTGACTGCATCATTTGAGGGTATAACTGATACATTACTTTATGGTATCGGCAAAAATAAGATCGTTCCTTTAAATGATCTGAAAAATCAGATCAATAAATATTTTCAGAACCAGGTAGCTGGTAAGGATAAGGAGAGGGTTAAAAAAGAAATTCAATCACAAATAGCCGAACAGGTTCCGGGCATTACTGATCAGCTCAATGCTATGGAATTGCGGGTAAAACAATTTCTGAGCCGGTTAAAAAACTAATATTCATCAAATACTAAAACATATCAATCATGAAAAAGCTAAATTCATCAGTTTATGTTATTTTATTCGTTATTACATGTTTTTTTACCACAAACTGCGGTAAAGATTCTTCCGGCGGTGGTGTTGCAGTTCTTTTGGGTGATCTCATAGGTTTTTGGCAAAGTGGTAGTGATTCATTCACGTTTCAGGATCAGGGTGGCCAACTGGGAGGTAGTGGCACAGTTGGGGGTAAAACCGGAACGGTTACCAATGCCAGCATTAACAACACGGTATTTACTTTTGATTTGGTATTTAACGTTGGTAAAACCAGTTA
>NZ_JBFUKF010000787.1:0-1179 GCF_056400985.1 Mucilaginibacter sp. P4_G9
GGGTTAAATTGCTTGATGTTGATAAACAAGGTAAACTGAAGTTATCGCGCAAAGCGTTATTGCCAAGGCCAGAAGCACCAAAAGCAGACAAATAAATTTTATATTTTGATATATACAAAACCCTCTATATGAGGGTTTTGTTATTTTTTCTTGTATTCTTGACACTTTTTTTGCAAAAAATTAAAACAAAAGGCATTTATTTAAACTTTATATCAGTTAATAAATAGTTGATAAAACCTTAAATTTTGACTCCGCTTGTAAAAAACATGACTCCTGCTACCAATGATCCTTTAGATTTTCTCAACAATAATCCGCATGGGAAGCAGTCGGCTGCGCAAAATGATCTGGTGCAGCAGTTATTATATGAAATTATCCGTGTTAAAGAATTAATACAGTATTATGATTCCATCCCCAATGGTGGCGGTCAGCTTGGCTCATCAATTTTGAACGAACTGGTAGCAGAGGCCTATGGTTCTTTAGTCAATTATGATACGGTACTGATGAAAAAGTACTATGATCTGCTGCTAAACTGCGATTAGGGGCGCCCTAAACCCCTGAAGGGGGAATGATCATCTATAAAATTCCAGGAGCTTTTTTTCCAACAACCCCATATCCAATAGCGATGTATTTTTACCGTTATTGATAAAATTCTCTTTTTGAATGTGACCAATTAAATCGGGGTCGATCAAAAAATCCGGGATAGTTTTTCAAATAAAGTGGATAATACCCTGGCCAAATCCATTCTCCGTCGGTATAATAGCCGTGTGGGCAAAGTAGTTCGCCGGTTGTAAAGTCCCTTACATAATGCATCCAACCAAAAACTATCGCTCCATTGTTTAAATAATCAGTCACTTTGGCAATCAACGTTTTATCCCAATTCTTAAATTCAAACATATCTCTAAATGGAATTGCCGAAGGGATATTGTCGTCGTGCTCCTGTACAAAGCCAGTTAGTTTCATCGCATTTGATTATATGTCGGTAAAATTATACAAATTCCCTTTTTTAGCCTAATTAGGTCCGGTTACATGAGATACGGTGAAGTTTGTGTAAAAGTTTACAATAAAATTTCTGAACCTTCCTTTCATGGGGCTGGGGATTTATATATTTGCACATGAATCACCTGATAGCACCATCAATTTTAGCAGCCGATTTTGCCAACCTGCAACGCGATATTGAAA
>NZ_JBFUKF010000788.1:0-1176 GCF_056400985.1 Mucilaginibacter sp. P4_G9
GTGGTATAGTATCCAGTTTAATATAAAAATCGCCAAAACTGCTCAGCTGCGATTTTACCCAGCCATCCTGGTAATAACCGCCCTGGCAAAAGCCCGCTGTGCTTACAATAACTGCCTTATCGGCATTTTTACTTAAATCGGCTTCGGGCTTTATCCAAAGCTCATAACTATCATGAATAGGGGTTAAGCGGTTATGGATATGGTGTACCGATGAATAGGCTGAAACCGGTTTTGGTGAAATGGAGTAGGCAAAATCCAGGTCGTCATACAAATTGCCGGGCATAACAGTCACTTTTACCTTATCGGTACTAAACTCACTTTTTTTATCATAGTGAAATAAAGTACCTGCCATTTTATTGACAGCAGCGTTAAACTGGCTTGCTTGTACTTTTAATTTTAATGATGAAGTATTACCAGCCACATCTTTTACCAGGTATTCAACTTCATGTATTGCATTATCATTAAAGGTTATAATACCTCTGTTGATAGATTGCGGATAAAGCGAAATATGGCTGCCTGGCATAATAAAGCATTTCTGCATCCACCTGTGCGATGAGGTAAAAGCAGGGTAGTCTATATAGGCATTAATGGCGTGGGTTTGATCGAACGCAAAACGCTCAACTGCAAAGGTATATACTGTTTGGCCATCCAGTTTCAGCTCCARTGAATAAATTCCATTATGATTGGCAGATGTACTGTTCATATCGGTTGTATTTATACCGAAACCAATATTGCCACTTAAATGCAATACCTGGGGTTTTGTTAAGTGATAATTACCGTTTGCCCCGCTAACGGCCATAAATTCACGCTGCGTTTTTTCGCTGAATGGATTGCCGTTAAGGTGATAAATACCTATGGAAGTGATRGTGGGTGGCACTTTATCCGGAATAGTTAAGCCAAACAACTGCGGGTTGATGGTTTCTTCGGTTTGTGTATCCCTGATCTCGAAATGTACATGAGGACCGGCAGATGCACCTGCATTACCCGATATGGCTACCACTTCATCCTTACAAACAGGCACCTGGGCCGGACTTAATTTAAAGTCGGCCTCAAAGGTTTGATGCTCATACTGGTAAGCTTTTACCAAAGCTGCAACCGCTGGTGTAAAGCTTTGCAGGTGACCATAAACGGTGGTATATCCATTAGGATGGGTAATATAAATAGCACGCCCAAAAC
>NZ_JBFUKF010000789.1:0-1175 GCF_056400985.1 Mucilaginibacter sp. P4_G9
GTTTATGAAAACACATCGCAACTGTTAAACAACCATTATTTTTATGAACTTGATGATCCAGGTGCACACTTATCAATAAACCAGGTTTTAAAAAGCCCTGGTTTTCATACAAGCAGCAACTCCCTGCCTATTTTAAAACATTACAAATCAGCAACGTGGATAAAGTTCAATCTTAAAAACAACGGCACAAAACCTTTTATAATAATTAGTATCGATCCAAGTATTATTGATGAATTTGATCTTTATTATTCTGACAAGAAAAACTTTAAAACATATCACTTTGTAGCAGAAGATCAGCAGAATGAGCTTGAATCCAGAAATATTACTTATATAAGATGCCCTATCGTACAGGGAACGTCAAATACTATTTATTTACGTATTAAAAGTAATCTTCCCGCTGTAATACCTGTAAAAGTTTACAGCGAAGTAACCTTTATTAAAAGCAGGAATATTGAAAACATAATATATGGTGCATTTATAGGCATATTGCTTCTCAGTGCATTCTACAATTTACTGCTGCTTTTCATAGTTGGCGATATGAGCTACCTGTATTATATATTTTACATTATTTTTCTTGGCGCTTCGCAAACACTGCTGCGTGGTTATGGAAATTATTTTACCGATAATAAAATTTTCATTAACAATTATATCACACCATTGGTAAGAATGTGCTTTGGTTTATCGGTATTACTTTTTACCGGGGAATTTTTACAGCTGAAACAAAATTTAAATAAGGGCTACAAAATTCATTTATTGTTATATGCATTATTCGCCATAGTTTTTGTGGCCATTTTAGGCGGCTTTGTAGCTTTTGCCTATAGTTTAGTTAACTGGGGTTTGGTAATTACTGCGATGTACTTGCTTTTTATTGGTTCACAACTTTACTTAAAGGGATTTAAACCAGCAAAACTGTTTATGCTGGCCTGGAGTTTATTTTTAATAAGCCTGTTACTTTCCTTTGCACGCAATAAAGATCTTATCCCTTACAATGCATTTACTGCCAATATTATACCTTTTGGTTTGGTAATTGAACTCATATTATTTTCGGCTGCTTTGGCCGATAAAATCAATTTTTACAGAAATGAAAAAATTGACATTCAAAATTTTGCAATTGCGGTAGCGAAGGAAAATGAACGTTTAACAATACAGCAGAATATCCTTTTGGAAAATAAAGT
>NZ_JBFUKF010000790.1:0-1173 GCF_056400985.1 Mucilaginibacter sp. P4_G9
GTTTTTTATAAAGTCGATCCGAAAGAGATTGACTATATTAATGAGTGAGATGTCTTATAAATCGTTTGTATTGTCTGATGTTGGAACGATTCAAAATGCCTTATCGGCAGAAGTAGCGAAAATTTCTATTGCTTACACGCAATATTTCAGTACAGCTCAGCAGGTTATTATGGTTTTTGTATATATGTTGTTTGCCTTTTTTGTGGACGCAAAATTTGCTCTGCTAATTTGTATAGGTGGAGGGCTTACCAGTGTAGTTTACAAAAGAATATATACAAGTACCAAGGTGGCATCCCGGAAATTAACCTTTGAATCAAATTTTTATCAGGGACTTATTATACAATATGTTAATAGCTTTAAATATTTGAAGGCAACCGGCTTGTTGAAAAAATATAATGTCAAATTATTAGGTACAATTGATTTAATAGAATCCAATAACACCAAAATTGGAAAACTTGGGGCTATTGTATCTGCCACCCGCGAACCACTTTTAATATTAGTGGTAAGTTCAATCATTTTAATGCAGGTTAATTTGTTGGGGGGGGCTTTAAGCACAATTTTAATTAGTTTACTTTTCTTTTACAGGGCTCTTTCTGCATTAATGTTAATGCAGGTGTCTTATAATGGTTTTTTAGGAGTTTCAGGCTCAATGGAAAACATGTCAGTTTTTGAAAATGGGTTAATTGAAAGCCGGGAGGTAAATGGTAAAGTAAAGATTAAAAAGGTTGAAAATGAAATTGCACTTGAAAATGCGATGTTTGGATACAAAGACATATCGGTACTCAAAAATATATCCCTTCAAATTCCTAAGAAAAAAACTGTAGCCTTTGTGGGTGAGAGTGGCAGTGGCAAAACGACACTTGTAAACGTTTTAGCTGGCTTAATACCATTAAATAGTGGAAATATGTTAATTGATGGTATTAACAGAAATGAAATAGATATTAATTCTTATCAAAAAAGAATTGGGTATATCACCCAGGATCCTGTCATTTTTAGTGATACCATTTTTAACAATGTTACATTTTGGGATGAACCAACACCGGAAACATATTTGCGGTTTGAACGGGCTATTCAACAAGCTTCTATAGCTCAGTTTATCTCAGAGTTGCCATTAAAAGAACAAACTGAATTAGGTAATAACGGTATAAATTTAAGCGGCGGACAACGACAAAG
>NZ_JBFUKF010000791.1:0-1172 GCF_056400985.1 Mucilaginibacter sp. P4_G9
ACGAAAGAACGAACGTCGAAATGATAATACGCTCCTACTCGAAGAATCCCCTCAAAATGCTGAAAAGAACATTGTTTTGCTTGGCCCAATAAGCCAAGAGTATGTTGACGACAGGATATACAATGCGCCTAACATATTTATAAAAGGAGCCGTGCCATATGACCAAATGCCATCAGTTTTAAAAGGATTTGATGTAGCTATTATTCCGTTTAAAAAAGACGAAGTAAGTAACTCGATATTCCCTTTAAAGTTGTTTGAATACCTTGGTTCGGGCAAACCGGCTGTGTCGTCAGATTTTAATCCCGATTTACAGGAGTTTACAGGCGATACGGTTGCCTACTGCAAAACTGCTGAAGAGTTCACCATGGCCATAAATGAAGCGTTAAAAGACACACCCGAATTGCAAAAAAAAAGGCTTGCAGTTGCAGCAGAAAACACCTGGGAGCATAGGATCATTGAAATAGAAAAGCTTCTGGCATTAAATTTAAAAAAGCGTTAAAAAATCCGTTACAACACAACTTTACCTTTAAAAAGCAAGTAAAAGGTATTAATACTTATTAAAAATATGGAGATCATTAAGTTTATTGCGTCTGTAATAATGAGTCTGGCATTTATATACCTTGGAATATATTGTATTTACTTGTTTGTCTTCTCGGTATTAGGAAAATTAGTTCCCATAAAATACCCTGCCGCTGCTGCTTCATTAAGTAAATTTGTTATTTATATCTGCGCTTATAAAGAAGATGAAATTTTATTAAACTCTGCTGCAAGCGCTTTAACACTTGATTACCCTGCCGATAAATTCCATGTTTGTGTCATAGCAGATTCGCTTAAACCCGAAACACTTAAAAAATTGAGGCAGATGCCATTACAGGTTGTTGAAGTATTTTTTGAGAACAGCACCAAATCAAAAGCACTAAATAAAGGTATCGAAAACACAATCCCGGGTTTTGATGCCGCTATTGTTTACGATATTGATAACGTAGCTGCCCCGGATTACCTTTACCAGATCAATAATTATTTACAGGCAGGCGAAAAGGTGGTACAAGGTCACAGGATAGCTAAAAACACCAATACAAACGTTGCCACGCTTGATGCCATAAGCGAAGAGATCAACAATCATATTTTCAGGAAGTCGCAGCGGGTGTTTAACCTGTCGGCAGCCATTATAG
>NZ_JBFUKF010000792.1:0-1165 GCF_056400985.1 Mucilaginibacter sp. P4_G9
ACAGCAGGTGGTACAGTGGTTCCGGCATCTATCGCCACGTTTGGATGAAGGTTTCCAACACCTTGCATGCAGACGATTGGGGAACGGCAATTACAACGCCCGAGGTATCTTCAAAACAGGCATCCGTTAAAATAAAAACTTTAATAAAAAACGAAAGTTCTGTTTCGCAAAGTGTTTTTTTGAAAGTCGGGCTACTGCCAGCAAACGCTAAAAAAGCAGAGGGTAAAAAAATAAAGGTAGAGCTACCGGCTAATAGTGAAAAGGAAATTACGCAAACTATAAAAGTGTCCGAGCCCTTACTATGGGCGCCGGAAACTCCTAATTTATATCAGGCCCGGATCCAGATTTTAAAAGATAACCAGGTAATAGACGATACGCAAACAGCTTTTGGCATCCGGTCGATAAAGTTTACCGTTGAAAATGGTTTTCAGCTTAACGGTAAAACGATAAAGATAAACGGCGGATGCGTTCATCATGATAATGGTTGCCTGGGAGCTGCCGCTTTTGACCGGGCTGAGGAACGGAAAATTGAACTGCTAAAGGCTGCAGGCTTCAATGCCGTAAGAACCTCTCATAATCCCCCTTCCGAAGCTTTTTTAAATGCTTGCGACAGGTTAGGCCTGTTGGTTATTGATGAAGCCTTTGACTGCTGGCGAGTGGGTAAAAACAAGTACGATTATTCGATCTATTTTGATAAATGGTGGAAACGTGATTTGGAAACAATGGTGCGGCGTGACAGGAACCATCCGTCGGTTTTTATGTGGAGTGTTGGCAATGAGGTAGCTGAGCGCAAAACACCGGAAGCGGTAAAAACTGCCCAAATGCTGGTGGGCGCTGTTAAAAATATTGATACCACCAGGCCTGTTACATCGGCTGTTGTTACCTGGGGTAACGAATGGGAATATTTTGATCCGCTTATGGCGGCTCATGACGTCGGTGGTTATAATTATCAATTAAATAGCGCTCCGGCCGATCATCAAAGAGTCCCTTCCCGCATCATTGTTCAAACAGAATCAAATCCGCGGGATGCTTTTGTTAATTGGAAGCTGGTGCAGAACAACAGTTATATTATCGGCGATTTTGTTTGGTCGGCTATCGATTACCTGGGCGAGTCGGGGATCGGTCGCACATATTATTCCGGCGATGTTCCCGGTGAGAATTGGGA
>NZ_JBFUKF010000793.1:0-1160 GCF_056400985.1 Mucilaginibacter sp. P4_G9
CTTATAAACATCAAAAGGTGTTTGGCTTGTTGGGCAAAAAGATATTCCCTGCCAGGCATTAACGCATAACCTGAATTCTGCTAAACATATTGACCGGGTAATGGAGAATCAGGTAAAAAGTGACGGAGATCATCTTTTTAGGCAATCCAAATCATTTCAGAGTTAGGGTCAATCCTTCATTTTTGAGCCAACAAATTGAAAGAAAAATGCCGGAAACTACAACGCTTGTCAAAACCAGCTGCTATCATTGCGGTGATGAATGTTTGACCACTGCTTATCAAACGGAAGAAAAGCAATTCTGCTGCCAGGGTTGCCAAAGTGTGTATGAAATACTTTCCGGTGCCGGCCTTTGCAGCTACTATAACTATAATGATCATCCCGGAACGACGCGGGTGAGAACAGACAAACGCTTTGATTATCTGAGTGATCCGACCATTCTGGCCGAATTGCTGGATTACACTGATGATCGGTTGTCGGTCATTACGCTGTATATCCCGCAGATTCATTGCAGCTCCTGTCTTTGGTTGCTGGAACAATTGAACCGCTTTAATCCGGCTATTCACTATTCAAGGGTGGATTTCCTAAAAAAACAACTGATCGTTCGGTTCGATCCCCGCGAGCTCAGCCTGCAGCAACTGGTGGAGCTGTTATACGATGTGGGCTATGAACCCCTAATCAGTCTGCAGGATATTATCAAAAGACAAACCAAAGCGAAAAAAGACAACCTTGTACAGAAGATCGCCGTGGCGGGTTTTTGTTTTGGCAATGTCATGCTGCTCAGTTTTCCGGAATACTTCGGGCTTTCAGATTATGAACAAACCTTCAGGCATTTTTTTGGTTACCTCAACATCCTGTTTACCCTTCCGGTTGTGTTTTTTAGCGGCCGCGGCTACTTCATTTCCGCCTGGCATAATTTAAAAAACAAGATATTAAATATCGATTTTCCGTTGGCGCTGGGTATCGCGGTGTTGTTTCTCCGTACTGCGGCGGAGGTTATAACTCATACGGGGGCGGGTTTTGCAGATACTTTATGCGGGCTGGTATTTTTCCTGCTGGTGGGAAGATTTGTCCAGCAGAAAACCTATCATCATATTTCCTTTGAAAGAGATTACCGGTCTYTTTTTCCGGTAGCAGTTCAAATCCTCGACTCGGGGAAGGAA
>NZ_JBFUKF010000794.1:0-1150 GCF_056400985.1 Mucilaginibacter sp. P4_G9
GGTATACAGCTGTCTAATATCAAGTATACCACCATTAATATCTCCCCCAATATAATTAGGATTATAGTCATGAACTTTAATTGTATTCATGGTATTACGAGCAAGTATAGTATCTCTAAATCCAGGAGCAAATCTTTCCACTTGGTTTTCAATATTTTGAGTCATATCCAATGTTGATCCATTAGGAACATGACAATAGGCCCAGGCAGTATGTTTACCATCCGGTGCGCGTGTTTTATCAAATATGCTTTGTTGAGAAAGAAGTACAAATGGCTTTTCAACATGCTTACCTTTGGTAGTTTGTTGCTCTGAAAAAGCTATTTCTTCAAAAGTATTACCCAGGTGAACGGTGGTAGCCTGGTTACATTCTGGAGCAGTAAAGGGGATTGGATCACTCAGAGCCCAATCAACTTTAAAAACGCCCATTCCATATCTATAGCGTTCCAATTGCCATTTATACAAAGATGAAAATTTACGTCCTGCAATATTTACTAATTGCTTTGGCGTAACATCAAAAAGTACTATCCGGGCAGGCGGCAATTGGTCAATAGAGTTAATAAATACATTGGTTTCAATTTTACCACCTAATGAAATGAAATATGATGCCAACGCATCAGCAATAGATTGAGAACCACCAACAGGTATTGGCCATCCTTTTATATGCCCCACGGCCAGCAGCACCATTCCTATTGCGGATGTAGCGAGGTTAGTTAATGGCTGTATTGCGTGGGCTGATACCCCGCCCCACAGGCCTTGGGCCTCTGGTGTTACAAAACGCCTGGCAGTATGCGCCGCACTTGTTAAGGCTTTTAACCCAAAACGGGCAAAGGCAAATGGATGTTTAGGTAAAGCTAACGGTCCTAATAAATCGTTTGCTATATCTTCCCAGTTATTAATTATTGGTTTTAGCAAATTTAGATAGGCGGACTTATCTTTCCCTAATGCTTCAGCAGTTTCCTGTATTGATCTGGATAAAAAAGCGGCCCGCCCGTTGTCAAATGGATGAGCTGCGGAAAATGGTGCTTGTAAAAATTCTAATCCATAATTATGCAATGGCAAACTACTAAAAAATGGTGAAGCCAGAGCCATAGGATGAACGGCCGAACAGACGTCATGTTTAAAACCAGGAAGGGTAAGTTCCATAGTACGC
>NZ_JBFUKF010000795.1:0-1147 GCF_056400985.1 Mucilaginibacter sp. P4_G9
AGAATATTTCGTAGCCTTTGCCACCGAGAGGTGCCATTTACTACATGCTCATTACCTTATTTGGTTAATATCAGCGCAAGTTCTTTTTTTAACAGGTCAGAATTTTTAGGTTTTATCTCATAATCAAAGTTCCCGGCCCCGTTGGTTGAGATCCTGATGATTGATATAGATTTTGATTTTAATGTTTCAATATCTTCTTTTGATAAGTTGTAGAATATTAAATCAATAACCCGGGTGGCATTTGTATTATAGCTTACATGCGAATCACCACCTACTGCGGGAGCCAGGTCAAGAACGCTGTTATCGGTAAATTTAATATTGGTTACATTTTCGGTGCCTATAGAAAATATACGGGGACCATTCACGTTGTCTATCCTGAACGCCAGCACATAGCTTGTGCCTATTTTTTCCATGTATGCATAAAGTAGCCGCCCGGTGACCAGGCCAAGCTGGGTATAAATACGTTCATCTGATGTTTTCCAGGTAGTATCACCCTTAATCTTGTCAATGTCTGGTTTTTCCAGTTTCTGTGCTTTTGCTGATAAAGTAAGGAATACAGCTATAATAGCCGTTAAGTAGATTTTTTTCATTACTGTGATTTTTTTAGGATTAATAAAATGTGGTTATCGAAAGTGATAAGGTTTAGGTTTAAAAAAAAATAGTGATAAGGTTTTGGTTTTTAAAAAAGATTTATCTGATTCCGGGTTCCCGGTTGAATGTGTTTTTTAATAAGTGTTTGCATGTTGTGCTCAAGCCCTGCCGGGTTTTTAAACCTGAATATTTTAAAAGGTTCCCATTTAGGCGAATAGCCGAAGGTTTCGCGTTTTACAATCTTTAGCTCGTTTATCCAGAAGGGTTCCATCATTTGTTTATGCTGAAAGTTTGGCCAAAGTACATCGAAATCACTCTCAGGGATATCCCGGGCAATTGTAATATGCGGCACCAATGTTTTCCTGATCCTAAGGATAGCTTTTAATTGTTTAAACCATTCTTCAACAGATGGAGTCGACCTGATATGCGCGTAAATGGTCATTCTATTATGCGGGTGGGCGAAATACCTAAAGCCATCTACATGCAATAAAACCGGCGGCAGGGCATTTAAACCTGTTTCAATTAGCCCGGTATTTTTATCGGTCATGAATGGTTT
>NZ_JBFUKF010000796.1:0-1136 GCF_056400985.1 Mucilaginibacter sp. P4_G9
ATTAAATTCCGCTATCGGGAAAATGGCTGTGTTGAATCCAAGTTCCACGGTGTTTACCCTCATGCGGGCAACTATCTTTACGTCAATTTCGGGCCTTATGTAACCTTGTTTAATACCTTTTGTTAATAATTCTTCCAGTGTACTAATCAAAACCTCATTTTTAAACTGTTGGAATACTTTCCAGGCATCAGGATGATACTTTTGCATATCATGGATAACTATTGGGTTGATGCGCGAAAACATATCCTCCGAGCATTTAGTCATGTTGATCATCTCTTCTATCACATTAGACGATTTATTGATGAACTCAATCATTTGCTCCTCATCCTCTTTCAGCTTCTTTTTTACCAGTGCTGTTACCAATTCGTTTTTATCCTTAAAAAACTGGTATATGGTTTTTTTCGACATACCCAGATGTTTGGCTATATCATCCATAGTGACGCTTTTGATGCCTGCCTTTAAAAACAGCTCTTCGCCTCCCTCAATTATTCTTTCTTTTTGACTCATTGACTTTCTGAGTCAAAACTAAGGAAACATTTTTTGATTTCAAAGTTTCCATCGGAAATTACATTTTTAAGACAAAAGCCCTTGGATGTGCAGATTTCAAATTCCAGATGTGCTGATTAGTTCATATAATTTGTTTTTTTTCAATAACCATTAATCGTCTGAAAATTGGACATCTGATCCAATTAATTTGCATATCGAAAATCGCTCATCTGCACATTTGGAATCTGCATATCTGTCATCTGCATATCTGCACATCTAAATTCCTATCTTTGCAAAAATTATTTTTTATATGACCCTTACTCCACTTTCAGCAATTTCACCAATTGATGGCCGCTATAGAAACACCACTGCTGAACTTGCCAACTACTTTTCTGAATATGCCCTGATCAAGTACCGTGTATTTGTTGAGATAGAATATTTTATCGCATTGGTTAAATATCCATTGCCTCAGTTACAACAGTTTGATGCCAGTCTATCAGAAAAGTTACGCGACATTTACAGAAATTTCACCGAGGCGGATGCTGAGAGCATAAAAGAGATTGAGAAGATTACTAACCATGATGTTAAAGCTGTGGAGTATTTTATCAAAAAAGAGTTTGATAAAATAGGTGGTTTGGATGCATTTAAAG
>NZ_JBFUKF010000797.1:0-1122 GCF_056400985.1 Mucilaginibacter sp. P4_G9
GCATATGCGCGAGCACATGTACGTATGTGATCCAAATTTTTGTTAATAATTATCTCGTCCATTGTTGCAGTCAATAATTCTGTGTTTTCCGGTTCAATTACATATCCTAATTGATAACCATCAATCACTTTAAATAAAGATGTATCTTGTGGGGCTGTGACCAGGCAAACTCCGCCAACTGCTAAAATATTAGTGAGCTTCGATGGCATAACTAAATCGCTCGCATTTGATTTTTGGAGAATTAAATGCACGTCAGCCATATTTAAAAACTCATTAAATACCTCTTTATCCTGCACAGGTAAAAAAATTAGATTTAAAAGATTCCTACTTTTAGCAACTTCAATAAGTTTCTCTTTATRCGGCCCCGTACCGCAAATAATAAACTTGATATGATCCATATGCAACATATGCTCGGCAGCATCAACGATGTTTTCAAGGCCTTGCTTTTCTCCTATTGCACCTGAATACAGAAATACAAAATCATTATCACGATACCCCCATTTAGTTTTAAGTTCTGCGCGATTGTTAAGTGGAAAAAAATAGCTTGTATCAGACCAGTTGGGATAAAAGTAAACTTTCTCACCAATTTTCGATTTTATTTTACTCATCATTCCATCAGAAATACTGCTTATGTAATCAGCTTTTTGCATTATATCTCTTTCAATCTTATAAATACGATCGAAAAATTTTTGACTGGATAGCATGTTTAAATCTTGAGCAGCTTCTATCTGCAGGTCCTGTATATGATACAATAATTTACCACCATTGAATTTTCTGAGTATTAAACCTAAATATGCCAAATGAAACGGCGGTGCTACAGTAACTATTAAATCAAATTTTTGTCTACTGATGATTAGCTTAAAAATGACCCACAACATTGATGACCAAAAGGAAATATCTTGTAACATTCTTTTCTTACCAGTTGGACCTGCAGGCACATACGATGGGCAGCGGTATACAGTTAAAACAGAATTACTTTCCTCGTAATTTATTATCTCTTTTTTATACCAGCGGTTTTTATATGGCTCTTGTACCTTCCAATATGGATAATAGGGAAATGTTGTTACGACGGTACAATCGTAGTTATTTTTAGCAAGCCATTCCATCATTTCGCCATTATAT
>NZ_JBFUKF010000798.1:0-1118 GCF_056400985.1 Mucilaginibacter sp. P4_G9
AGCCAACTCTGTTGATGTTTTTGAGGCCGCCATTCGCGAGCAGGTTGAAATTGCCATTGAAGAAGCCTCTGTTATCCTGTTTATGGTTGATGTTACCACCGGCATTACCGACCTTGATGATGAAATTGCCACACTGCTGCGCCGCAGTAAGAAGCCCGTTTTTGTGGTAGTTAATAAATTAGATAATAACGCTTTATTAGCTGATGCCACCGAATTTTATAGCTTAGGCCTGGGCGAAATCTATAGCATCTCGTCCATGACCGGCTCTGGCACGGGCGAATTGCTTGACGAAGTTGTTAAGGAATTTGATGATGAAATACTGGAAGAAAACACCCGCCCAAAATACGCCATTGTCGGCCGGCCGAATGTGGGTAAATCATCTATCATCAACTCGCTTATTGGTAAAGAACGTAACATTGTTACCCCAATAGCCGGTACCACCCGCGATTCTATCCATATCCACTATAACCAGTACGGTCATGATTTTATGCTGATTGACACGGCCGGGATGCGTAAAAAAACCAAGGTTAAAGAAAATATCGAGTTTTACTCGGTAATGCGCACCATTAAGGCCCTTGAAGAGGCCGACGTTATTATCCTGATGATAGATGCAGTTGAAGGTATCGAATCGCAGGATATCAACATATTCCACCTTGCCGAAAAGAATAAGAAAGGCATCATGGTGGTAGTTAACAAATGGGATTTGATCGAAAAAAACAACAAAACTGTTAAGGTTTTTGAAGAAATGATCCGCGAAAAAATAGCGCCCTTTACCGATGTACCTATCGTATTTACTTCTGTTACCGAAAAACAACGTGTGCTAAAAGTAATTGACGTGGCCAACCAGGTTTACCAGAACCGCGCCCGCAAAATAGCTACTTCCAAGCTGAACGAGGTGATGCTTCCTATTATCGAAAACTATCCGCCGCCATCCATCAAAGGCAAATACGTAAAAATAAAATACATCACCCAAATTGCAGGCACATCGCCAATGTTTGCGTTCTTCTGTAATTTACCGCAATATGTTAAGGAACCGTACTATCGCTTTATTGAGAATAAGCTGAGAGAAAATTTTGATTTCAGCGGCGCACCTATACAGGTTTGGTTCAGGCAGAAAT
>NZ_JBFUKF010000799.1:0-1117 GCF_056400985.1 Mucilaginibacter sp. P4_G9
CCATGCAACCTGTATAAATATCTTGCGTCATATATACACAAAACATATAAATTAAAATGAAATCACTAAGCAAAATATTACTGGTTGCCGCTTTGGTAACCGGTGCTGCAGGCTATACCGTTGCAAAAACAGATACCCCAACCGACGAGGTAACCCAAAATACAGAAGATCGCCACCTTTCCGGGTTCAGCTCGGTAAGCGTTGCTGGTTCGTTTGATGTGGTTATCACCCAGGGATCTACGGAATCAGTTAAGGTACAGGCCCCATCTGATATTATTAACCGGATCATTACCGAAGTAGAAGGCGGCACGCTTAAAATTTACACCAAAAACGATAACGACTGGCATTGGTCTGATGGCGGCCACAAAAAAATCATGATTTACGTTTCTATTAAAGAAGTAAATGGTGTGTCACTTTCCGGTTCGGGCGATGTATCTTTCAGGGAAGGTTTGCGTGGCAATTCTTTTAAACTGAAACTAACAGGTTCCGGCGATGTAAGCGGTAAACTTTTGGTAAAAAATTTAGACGTGACCCTTGCCGGCTCGGGCGATATCAAGATAAGCGGCAGTGCCGATAATTCCAATATAAGCGTAGCCGGATCTGGTGATTACACAGCAAGAGATTTAACAACCAATACGGCTTCGGTACRTATAGCCGGTTCGGGCGATGCCAGGGTCAATGTGAGCCAGAAACTGGATGCATCGATAGTAGGATCGGGTGATGTTTACTACACCGGCAGCGTTAAAAGCGTAAGCAGCTCTAAGATTGGTAGCGGCGATGTGAGCAGGATGTAGCTTCTTAGCAAAGGAGAGCGAGTAAAAAGATTGGTCAATATAAAAAGCGATGGAGAAATCCATCGCTTTTTATATTTTGTCTTAAATCCTTTCCAAAGGAGAGGATTTAGAGGCTAAAACCTTGTATAAAAAGCCAACTGAGCAACGTGATTTAGAGTATACGTATCGGCTTGCTTAATGTATTGGTTAAGGTAGCCGGTTTCAACATCAATCTTTTTGTTAATACGGTAACCAACGGCTACATAGGCACGGTTTTGATCAAAAAAGTGCTTATTCCCTTTGTTTTTATTCTGGATGTTCACAAACACTTCGTTTTGTAAGGC
>NZ_JBFUKF010000800.1:0-1116 GCF_056400985.1 Mucilaginibacter sp. P4_G9
GATATGCAGATGATTGAGCTTCGGATGTGCAGRTATGCAGWTTTCAAATGTGCAGATGATTGAGCTTCAAATGTGCAGATAATTTAAAATGGTAAATCAAATTATTTCCATCTACATCTATTTATTATTTTCAAATCTGCACATCTGTAATTTGAAATCTGCACATTTACAGCTCTCTTCTTAATCTTGCAACGGGGATGTTCATTTGCTCGCGGTATTTGGCTACTGTACGGCGGGCTATGTTGTAGCCGGCATCTTTTAGTATATCGGTAAGTTTTTCATCAGCCAGCGGGTGGCGTTTGTCCTCGTTGCCAATGTGTTCTTCCAGTATCTTTTTAACTTCTTTGTTTGAAACTTCTTCGCCGCTTTCTGTTTGAATTGCTTCCGAGAAGAAGGACTTTAACAGGAAAGTACCAAACTCGGTTTGTACGTATTTTGAGTTGGCCACCCGCGATACGGTAGAAATATCCATATTTATCCTGTCGGCAATATCCTTCAGGATCATGGGTTTTAAATTTTTATCATCGCCTGTCAGGAAAAATTCGTACTGGTACTGCATAATGGCGTTCATTGTTTTTAGTAAAGTTTGCTGACGCTGTTTAATGGCATCAATAAACCATTTTGCCGAATCGAGCTTTTGCTTTACAAACTGCACTGCCTCCTTTAGTTTTTTATCCTTTTGTGCAGCTTTGTCATAATGCTGAAACATCTCCTGGTATGATCTGCTTACGCGCAGTTCGGGAGCATTTTTGGAGTTTAGTGTAAGTATTAATACACTATCATTATTGATGATATGAAAATCGGGTATCACCTGCATTTGCTTGGTGTTCACCTCGTTTGAATCGCCCGGTTTTGGGTTTAGCTTTAAAATTTCGTTGATAACACCACGTAACTCGTCAGAGTCCATGTTTAATGATTTTTCCAGCTTATCATAATGCTTGCGGGTAAATTCATCAAGATACTGTTCAACAACAATAATGGCTTTTTTGATGATGGGGTCGTTAGGATCCTTTTTGCGGAGTTGGATCAGCAGGCATTCCTGCAGGCTGCGTGCGCCTACACCAGCCGGGTCAAAACCCTGTATCACCTTCAGCATGTCCTCAACCTCTTCATCCT
>NZ_JBFUKF010000801.1:0-1114 GCF_056400985.1 Mucilaginibacter sp. P4_G9
GGCTAATATGGTCATGAAAGTTGCAAAAAAAGCCTTGTAGTCGCCCATTCCAACTACAAAATATAAAAACAAGGCTATTGTAAATACCAGCATTTCCTGGTAGTAAGCAAACTTTTGTACCGGCTTTTGTAAAAAAAAAATCAAAAACAAGCCGGCTATAAATGGTGCTGGTATCCTTAATAAATTTGTCATAAAAATGCCAAAGGCAAGTGTATACAGATAGAATACAACAACACCAAAAACGAAAAACTTTTTAAGTAACATGAAAAGTTGGGCTTTATTTAAACAGTTTCTTTATTGTGTAGAAAATTATCTTAACGTCCATCCAAAAATTACGGTTATCAATATACTCCAGGTTTTGATGGATCTTAGATGGGATAATTGTATTTATATAAAGTTCCTCAGGATTGGCAGCGTTTAAAAGCAATTCATTTTCATTGAAATACTTAATTGAAGCCCAGTCAGTTATACCGGGCTTTATGCTTAATACCCTAAGCTGATTTTCTGTATATAATTGTACGTATTTTTGCACTTCGGGCCGCGGACCTACAAAACTCATATCGCCAATAAGAACATTAAACAATTGCGGTAATTCATCAAGCTTGTATTTCCTGAGCCAATAGCCAACCGGGGTTATCCTGTAATCATTATAGCCAATTGTTAATAGTCCCGCCCTGTCAGAATGTGGGTACATTGTTCTGAATTTATAAAGTTTAAATTCAGTTCCATTTTTCCCAACCCGGTTTTGCAAATAAATTACGCCTCCTTTTGAGTTAACCCAGATAATAATGGCGATTAAAAAAAGCAGGGGAGTTAGCAGCAATATTATCGCAATTGCAAAAACTATATCAAAAAATCTTTTTATGATCATTTTTTTACAAACTTTTTAAACCCCAACTTCATTATCAATGGTTAATGGGCTTTTTGCACATGCCAGTTGTTTATCAACAGCATTTATTACGGTTTCTATAATAAAATCAATCTCATCATTTTGAAGTTGCGGATAAATTGGTAACGAGATTTCATTGGCGTATTGTAAATAAGCAGATGGATAATCATTTATTTGATAACCTAAGTCTTTAAACAAAGTCAACATGGGTAATGGTATAAAATG
>NZ_JBFUKF010000802.1:0-1109 GCF_056400985.1 Mucilaginibacter sp. P4_G9
GGATACCGCCATAAGTAATACGCCGGCCCAAACAAAATACAACAAGCCTATTATTTATTTTTTATTGCTGTGGACGGCGCTAAACATCCTGCAGGCCTCCACATTGGAGATGCATGCCGATGAGGCCTACTACTGGATCTTCTCGCGCATGATGGATTGGGGATTTTACTATCACCCGCCCATGGTAGCCGTATTTATCCGCATTGGCGATACGCTGATGCATAACGGTTTGGGCACAAGGCTGGTAACTGTGCTATCAAGCACACTCAGCATCTACATCATCTGGCTCATGCTTAAAAGGTATGAGGTAAGCACCAAATGGTTCATTGTGCTGATGTCTGGTGTTTGGGTTTTCCAGATCTATGGTTTTACTGCCACCCCTGATGCACCGCTGCTTTTCTTCACGGTAGTGTTTTACTATTTCTACCAGCAATACATCGATAACAACAGCTGGAAACTTGCCCTGGTATTGGGTATAGTGGTAGCCTGCCTTATGTACAGCAAGTACCATGGTATATTGCTGGTGAGTTTCACCCTGCTATCAAATCTGAAACTGCTAAGGCGCCCGTCATTTTATTTTATTGTGCTGTTAGCTTTGGGTTTGTATGTGCCTCATATTATGTGGCAGTATCACCATAACTTCCCGGCTGTAAACCTCGGCCTGTTTAAGCGTGATGATGACGGATTGCATTTCAATGCCGGGTCCGATTTTTTGTTTGGGCAACTGCTTTTGGGTGGGGCGCTTACTTCGTGGTTCCTGTTTTACGCTGCTTTTACTGCCAAAATTAAGGATGCCTTTATGCGGGGTCTCCTGGTTAATATGGCATGCACGTTTACCTTTTTTTTAATAAGTGCTTTTAAGGCTACAGTGCAGTTACACTACGCACTTATTGGCTTTGTACCCCTTGTGATGCTTGCGCTGATTTGCCTTAAACAAAAGGGGATTAACCCCGCCTGGCTTTACCGTTTGGGGATTGCCAATATTGTACTGTTTGTAGCGTTCAGGCTGTGTGTGGTTGCCGGTTTTAGCTTTTTAAAGGGCAACGAGCAGCTGGAGGCATATTTTGGTCACCGGGAATGGGCGGATGCTATTCACAACAGGATAGGCG
>NZ_JBFUKF010000803.1:0-1100 GCF_056400985.1 Mucilaginibacter sp. P4_G9
ATCATCGCACATATCGACCACGGCAAGAGCACACTTGCCGATAGGTTATTAGAATACACTAACACTATAACCCAACGCGAATCGCAGGCGCAATTGCTTGACGATATGGACCTGGAACGCGAGCGGGGCATCACCATAAAAAGCCACGCCATACAAATGGATTATGAGCTTGATGGTCAAAAATATATCCTCAACCTAATAGATACACCAGGGCACGTAGATTTTTCTTACGAAGTTTCGCGGTCAATAGCGGCCTGTGAAGGGGCTTTGCTTATTGTTGATGCTGCGCAGGGAATACAGGCGCAAACCATATCCAACCTGTACCTCGCTTTAGAGAACGACCTGGAAATTATCCCGGTACTAAATAAAATGGACTTACCCGGCGCCATGCCCGAGGAAGTTAAAGACCAGATAGTTGAACTGATTGGTTGCAAACGTGAAGAAATTCTTGCCGCATCCGGTAAAACAGGAATGGGTGTTCACGATATTTTACGAGCCATTGTTGAAAGGGTACCTGCTCCTGTTGGTGATCCTGAAGCACCTTTACAGGCGCTGATCTTTGATTCGGTTTATAACTCCTTCCGTGGTATTGTGGCTTACTTTAAGGTGGTAAACGGCGAGATCCGTAAAAATGATAAAGTAAAATTCTTTGCTACCGAAAAGCAATATATAGCCGATGAGGTTGGCACATTAAAGTTAAAGCAATCGCCCCGCGATGTAATCAAAACGGGAGATGTGGGATATATAATATCTGGTATAAAAGAGGCTCGTGAGGTGAAAGTGGGTGATACCATTACCCGTGTTGACCGTCCGTGCGAAAGCGGCATCCAGGGTTTTGAAGAAGTAAAGCCAATGGTATTTGCCGGTATTTATCCTGTTGATACCGATGAATACGAAGAACTACGCGAATCGATGGCCAAACTGCAACTAAATGATGCCTCGCTGGTTTTTGAGCCGGAGTCATCGGCAGCATTGGGGTTTGGTTTCCGTTGTGGATTTCTGGGCATGCTGCACATGGAGATCATCCAGGAGCGGCTGGAGCGTGAGTTTGATATGACGGTGATCACCACTGTTCCCAACGTATCCTACATCGCTTATAC
>NZ_JBFUKF010000804.1:0-1093 GCF_056400985.1 Mucilaginibacter sp. P4_G9
TCATGATTAATGTAATTTGAATGTATTTTGGCAATATTTACAATAAATTTATTGCTCAATATTTCAGTATTACTACTTAAATCATTCTGTAGTTTTATACCCTCATAAATGATGTAATTTTTCTTTCTCCATGATTCGGCACTTTCATTTAAATTACAATAAAAAGAAAAATAATCTACTGGTAATACAATGAATTTTAAATTATGCCAATGATTATCATATTTTTTAATTAGTTCCCAGTCATAATCTAATGATTGCGAAATATAAGCAGCATTAAATGCTTTATATTTTAAATAAACAGGATTTATGCCATAATAAGCATGCGATGAACCTAAAACCAAAACATTAATAATGTTGGAATTACTATCTAAATAGCTTGTTTTATATTGATAGTCGTTAGGTATTCTTCTACACAATACTTCAATCAAAGTACCCAATAATATAATTGGAAAAATAAAAAGTACTGTAGAACATATGAATTTTTTCATCATTAAAATTGAAGTCACATTAATTACAGTTTGACATTGATTGATAGCTCTCATTAACCCAAACATTAATTTAAGTGCTTTAATGCTTTGGGTTCAAAAGCGTACAGCAATTACTCCTATACCATTTTAGCAAAGGTGGAGTTATTTGGATAAGAATATAGCTGATTTGTAGAGAAATTCAATTCGCCATTATTTATATTTTGACGAGATTAAATGATTTAATGGGGGACAGGATTTAGTATGGATTAATCAAATACTACTGAATTATGGTTTATATTATATGGTTATGTTTCTGCCGTCATGGCTTAAAACTTCATTGAATTTTTCAAGTAGTTTTATATACTTATCCATCCAATAATAAGTTGCATCCCGGGGCTGATCTTTGGTACTTAAGGCCTCAAAAGGACGGTCTGCATTGACAGAATTAATTCTTTTTGCAAAAGCTTCGGGGAATTCCTTTGAAAAATCATGCCCAATAACGAAACCAATTTGACAAATAATGTCCAGGTTAAGCTTTTTAGTTTCAAACCAATTGTATAAGGTTCTTCGACTAACATTAAGCTTTCGGGCAATTTCACTTATCCCCATATGATCTCGTCGTACAA
>NZ_JBFUKF010000805.1:0-1090 GCF_056400985.1 Mucilaginibacter sp. P4_G9
CTGTTATGTAACGCTGTACATTCACATTGCCGGTGATAAACGAGGTGGTATTTAGTATTTGGGAAACTGTTGCGGTTGATGAGGCATTTGACATTAAAGTTAATACGCCGCCCGCATCCAGTTTTGTGGTAGCGTTGTTAGCCAGCGAAAGTGTACCTGTGGCCGATACGGCAAAGCCCCCTGAGCCCGACATGGTTTTAGGGAAGGTTAACGCCCCGCCAGAAAAACTTACTTTATTAAATACTGTACCTGCCGAACTTATATCGCTTAAACTTTGGAGCCCGGTATCATTGAAATATACGGTGCCGGTACCCGCGGTAAAAACCGATGTGTTTTGATAATCGCCGTTTATATACAAATCTTCGGCGTTGCAAACATAGGTGCCGCCGTTATTTTGAAATGAGCTTGGGCCTACAGTAACTTTGCCCGGGCCTGCACCGCCTTGAATGGTGCCGCCGCTATTTTGTACACCCCCTGTAGTAAAGTTGCCGGTGCCAAGTTGTATAGTGCCGGCAGTGTTTTGTGTATAGCCACCAACGGTTACATTACCCGAGCCCATGTTCATAGTGCCCGCGTTTGTTAAGTTGCCAACTACGGATGTAGTTCCTGCTCCGCCAGTGACGGTTGCAGCTGCATCATTTTGCCAGTTTGTACCAATGGTGGTTGTAGTAGTTGCATTTGCAAAAGTAGTATTGGAAGATGTGGTTAATGCAGAGTCGAGCTTCAATACGCCCGCCGTGGCCCCTGCTCCAATTGTAGCGGTGCCTGTGCCATCAATAATAAGGTTATCATACGTTGATTTAGTAATATCAATAGTTGGGCCGCCCGAACCAAAACCTTTGGTAGAGGTAGTATAAATAGTTGGACTTGCCCCGGTGTAAATAATAGTAATTTTACCACCGGATAAGGACGTACCGTTAAAATTTACCGTAGACTTATTTAACCCTCCGCTGGTTTGCGGCAACGGAGTTAAAATAGCGTTGGCGCTACTAAGCGTTAAGGTTGGACTGCTTTTAATCCCGGAAGAATTTGATGCATCAATTGTAAAATATCCTGCATTGCTGGAGTTAACTAAAGCTACGGATATGGC
>NZ_JBFUKF010000806.1:0-1078 GCF_056400985.1 Mucilaginibacter sp. P4_G9
GCATCAAGCATCAAACGTTCAATAGTTTGTGCTTCTGAATTTGGCAGTGTACAAAATATCTCATCAACTTTATTATTTAGCACGTAGCTTATACAATCATCTGTCCCCCCTAAATACAAATGATTATCGCTCACTTTTTCGGGATTATCGTCAAAAAAGCCAATCAGGCTATAACCGCGTTCGGGGTTCTGTTTAAAAAAACTATAAAGATCAGATCCTATACGTCCGCCACCGATAATAATTACTGCCCTGGTATCAATTAAAGATGCCCTGTCACTCTTTCGGATGGTAAGAAATATCAGTTTCCATAATCCCAGCAAAAAACCAAACAAAGCTAATGAGTAAAACAAATACTCCCGTGTAATAAAATAAGCCTTTGTACCTATAAGTATTATAATGGTGAAACAAATAAAACTTACAAACAACAGGTAGGTTTTTATTACACCACGATAAGTTTTTATAGAGTCTTTATTTAAAACATGTTCATACAAACCGGTGATATTGGCAGACAATAACCAGATCAAATTAAAAACTAAAACTATAGGCAAATATTTTCTGTTATTTATCCAAAAAATGTATGACCTATCTTCAATAAAGTAAGAAATTACCATGCTCATATTAAGTATAATATAATCAATGGTAAGGTTCACTGCTTTAATAAAAGTAGCGTATCTGTGAATCATGTATTAGAGCTTCTTGAAGTATACAACACCTGCTAAAATTAACATATTTATTTAAAATAACAATGTGATAATTGAAATGCACAATTGATTACAAAAATGTTAGGGCATGATTGGCAAAATTAAAAATTTAGAAATTTTTGCAAAAACAAAATATATTTTTTTTACAACACTTTAACACCCGTGTATCTATAAAAAAGCAAATATTACGCTATAATTCCGGCAATACTATAACCGTCCGTCAACAATATCTTTATCGAGCACTCCTTTTATATCGTATATAACCGAGAATGGGGTTTTCTTTAATGAGTTATAGTTCAGGTTAAAAAATTCACTATGTGAAACAGCAACTATTATAGCGTCATATCCCCCCTTTAAACCATAAACGGCCTTAATTG
>NZ_JBFUKF010000807.1:0-1074 GCF_056400985.1 Mucilaginibacter sp. P4_G9
GGGCAGACCATAGGTTAAAACGCTGTAAAGTTTAGCAAAAAAGCCCAGGTAATAAATGAAAAATCCTGCAAGTCCAAATAATCCATATTCGGCCAGAAATTGATCGTAAACGGAAAATGGACTGTTGTTCAGGGAGTGAAAACCCGCCCTTTTGCTGAAATAATTAAGATAGAGATCAAGATGGTTTGCCATAAAATCATGATCGATATAAACCAATTTATGCGGATAGCCGCCCGCAAAACCAAGCCCGGTAGCTCTGAAAGCCAGTTTTGACGAAAAATTACCTATGCCTATACCGGTAATTAACTTGTTTAAATGTTGGTGTAAAAAATCAACAGTTTGTAAAAAGCCTATTAGCTTGCCTGCAAACACTGGTGGCTGGGCAACTTCACCACCGGCAAACGGTAATTCTGTTTTATGTGTTTCAATAAATTGTACAAGCTGTTTTTGTTCAGGAGGCGTTTGAGTACTGCTTTGGTATGGGGCCGAATGAATATTAGGCCCTTTAATGGCTATACGTCCGCCACTGATTACATAAACCGTATCATTGGGCTTTATTGCGCGTACCGGATGTGTAGCCACATAAAGCTCGTCTAAGTATGTTATAGCCGTTTTTTGTTTACGTTCATCGGCGTTCAGTACACTATCTGGTCGTAAATTGATTGGTACGTTTGCCCATACCGACGGCTTGGCTACGGAGGGATCTTTATGAAGCAATATGGCTATTGCATTTGTGGCATATTTGTTATTTTGCGGAGATATTTTCGCCATAAAAACTCCCAGGAAAACAAGACAAATTACAATCAGGCTTTTTTGGTAGCGATTGGTTTTGAAGGCAAACAGCAGTAAAAATATAAGCAGGATAGCAATATTGATAAAATTACTGCCGGTGAGCAGGAGGATGGCCATGCAGACAAAAAGCATGATGGCATTTTTACGGACCAGGAAATATATCACACCGAAAGCATTCAGTATAGCATTGGTAGTTGAAGTATCAAAGGTGATACCCTTTACAAAATCGCCGGTGCTAATAAAATATTTCTGAAACTGACCCTGGTAGGTATAGGGATTTAT
>NZ_JBFUKF010000808.1:0-1072 GCF_056400985.1 Mucilaginibacter sp. P4_G9
GGCTGAAACTGGCTCTAATTGGCAGCATAGGCGCATTAGGTTTCTTGCCCGGTTGTAAAGAAAAGATGGAAGAAGATGGGCAGAAAGTGTCGCCGCCGGAAGACCTCATGCAGGAGCATGGCCTGCTGAACAGGGTATTGCTTATTTATGATACCTGCAAGATACATTTGATTGATAAGGAAAATTTTCCGAAGGAAGCCTTATTAAATGCCGCTGGCATCATCAGGACCTTTGTGGAAGATTACCATGAAAAACAGGAAGAAAACTATTTGTTCCTCAGGTTTGAAAAGGCCCATCAATTAACTGATCTGGTGCTGGTGCTAAGGCAGCAGCATAAAGCAGGCAGGGTGCTAACCGATCAGATCTCCCATCTGGCTAAATCAATTTCTGTAACGAATACAGAAAACCAACAATTAGTTAAGGCGCTCACAGACTTTAATCAGATGTATCGTCCCCACGAAGCAAGGGAAGACACTATACTTTTTCCAGCCTTTAGAAAAATGGTGTCCGGACATGAATATGACGCCTTGGGGGAGGAATTTGAAAACAATGAACACAAGCTTTTTGGAAAAGACGGTTTTGAAACGATGGTTGAAAAAGTTGCGACTATTGAAAGATCATTGGGGATATATGACCTGGCGCAATTCACGCCAAAAGTATAAATGTGAAACCCTGACAATAAACCATCTTAACGGCGGCAAAAATAAAAAAGCTGAACTATTGATCCCTTTGTAAGTCGATCAGACAATGCTGTATAATGATCCGCTCGTTGTTAAAAGAACGGAGCCTCTCTTTTAACAAGGTCAGGTTTTCTATACTTTCTTTAAGAAAGCCTTTCACATCTTCCGGCTCCTTCACCGGTACGGCTGTTTGCACGAGAGGTTTCAGTTCATAGGAATGATAAAGAATTAGTCCGTAAACTTCCACATGATGAGTTAGCGCTGCGACATACAGGGCTGCGTTAGCAGCGGTGTCTGAAAAGTCGGTAAGCACAAAGATCGTTTTCATAACAAATTTCTTCAAGCGTTTCCGGCTGTTGCTGGTTTCGTGGATCTTTAACTAACAGCACAAT
>NZ_JBFUKF010000809.1:0-1067 GCF_056400985.1 Mucilaginibacter sp. P4_G9
GCGACAATACAGTCCTTTGACTCTTTCCGTCTTTAACTTCAGAACCCAACTTACTTGCATCGATCAGCACTATTTGTTCACTATCCGATTCTTTATCTAAAAACAAAACGCTTACGTTGGTGCCTGTGCTTGCAAAAATATTACTAGGCATACTAATCACTCCTCGAAGCCACCCCCTTTCTATCATCTGCTCTCGTATTTTCTTTTCAATTCCGCTTTGCGCCGTAATAAATCCAGTGGGAACAACGATTGCCGCCTTGCCTCTCATACTAAGACTGTACATAATATGCTGTATAAACAGCAAGTAAATAGACATTTTGTCAACATCCTTTTTGGGCACTTTAGGAATGCCCGCAAAAAAACGCGTTTTATTTATGTCATTATCCAAGTCTTCACGAAAATCAGAGAAATCCAACTTAAAGGGAGGGTTACTTACGATGTAATCAAATTTTTCCTCTCGGTAATAAGGTTCTAATATTGTATTACCCTTGATGATATGAGGAATGCTGTGGCTTAAGTTATTTAAGACTAAATTTAGCCTAAGCATATTGCTTGATTTTTGAGATATATCTTCGCTATAAATACTGCATTTATCCTCGCCTATCGCGTGTGCTATATTCATTAATAGCGTCCCCGATCCCGCGCTAGGGTCATATACTTTGACACCCTGCGGTTCATCATTGACAAGTATAGCAGCCATAATACGAGCTACCGCATGCGGAGTATAATATTCTGCATATGTACCCCCGGCATCAGAATTATAATCTTTTATCAGATATTCAAAAATAGTGGCGAAGAAATCATATTTTTCTCCAAACATTCCTTCAAAACTAAATTCAAACAGCTTATTAATCAAAGCCTTGCAGAACGCATCGCGCTGTGAATGATCGCTAATGAATTGACTAAGTTCATCAAACATTTTGTCTTTGGCACCGGAGGCCGACTTGACAGAATAAATCTCTTGATTATTAATGCTAATTTGCCTTAAAGTATCATCGAAAAGTTTGGCAAAATCATCTTCATTCTGTTTGTTAAATAGATAAGTAATGGTATGATGAGGTTGAAGC
>NZ_JBFUKF010000810.1:0-1062 GCF_056400985.1 Mucilaginibacter sp. P4_G9
GTAGTAGTATTGGCTGGCTTTGGGTTAGGCTTTTACGCGATATTAAAGAAGCCGGAAGTAAAGTAAGGTTTTTAGTTAATGAGGTTGATTAAGTGAGTTTTGATTGGGTTGTCCTTCAACTCCCGGCTTAATTAACCCAATTTTAACATGATAGCTTAATAGCCATTCCAACTTAATCTACCCATCCTCTAATCCAACCGCTCCCCTAAAAACAATGGATACCATAAAACTTATACACATAATTGTACTTGCTATAATTGAAGGAATAACCGAATTTATACCGGTATCATCAACCGGGCACATGATAATAGCTTCATCCATAATGGGTATAGCTGCAGATCCTTTTATAAAATTGTTTACCATAGCTGTACAGTTAGGCGCTATTTTATCGGTTGTGGTATTGTACTGGAAAAGGTTTTTTCAAACCATCAATTTCTATATTAAACTATTGGTGGCATTTATACCGGCAGCAGTGTTTGGTGTGCTGTTTAGCAAAAAAATTGATGCTTTGCTGGAGAGCGCACTTACGGTAGGCATTACCTTATTAATAGGGGGTGTTATTTTGCTGTTTGTTGATAAATGGTTTAACAAACCCATAGTAAAAGAAGAAAAAGATATCAGCTATTTAACAGCATTGAAGATCGGTTTTTTTCAATGCCTGGCCATGATCCCGGGTACTTCACGCTCGGCTGCATCTATAGTAGGTGGTATGTCGCAAAAGCTTACCCGTACTGCCGCTGCCGAATTCTCTTTCTTTTTAGCTGTACCAACTATGTTTGCTGCCACAGCAAAAAAACTATATGATTTTTATAAGGAAGGTCACACTTTCACCGGCGAAGAAATTAAGTTAATGGCTATAGGTAATGTTATAGCTTTCGTGGTAGCTATGCTGGCTATCAAAACATTCATTACGTTCCTGGAGCGTAAAGGCTTCGTGATCTTTGGTTGGTACCGTATCGTTATAGGTATTGTGATCATTGGTTTAATAGTGAGCGGACATCAGTTGGAAACGATATAGGATCAGCCGCCCAAACCTTCTCCTGCAGGGAGGGCTTTAAAGAT
>NZ_JBFUKF010000811.1:0-1057 GCF_056400985.1 Mucilaginibacter sp. P4_G9
GGGTTAAGGCTGCCAGGTTAATCGCCTCTAAAACCAGTTTGTATTTACTTTCCGACTGGCGATAATCCAACTCCGCCTGCTTGCGCTCGGTTATATCCTGCAAGGTGCCAATAAATTTACGTATGCTGCCATCATCGCGCCTCATTTGCTTGCCTATAATAATGCTCAGGTATTTTATATTTCCGTTTGGTGTAATAATGCGGTACTCGCGCGAAATATTTATTAAGTTTTCCGGATCTTTTAACAGGCGCTTTAATATATGCCTGTCATTAGGATGTACATGCTTTAACACCAGCTTAACCAAATTTTGCTCATGATTTGTATCAGCCTCAATTTCGTAGATGATATTTAGTTCATCAGACCATGTAAGCTCATTATTGGTTAAATTCCATTTCCAGTTACCTATTTTGGCAATGGTTTGTGCTTCCATTAGCTCTACCTGGCTAATTTTTACCGCTTTTTCGGCTAGCTTAGTTTCGGTAACATCCTGTAATACACCAAAAATGCGTTTGTGATTGCCGTCGTCATCCCGTAAAAGCCCACCACGGGTGATCTTGATATATTTTAAATTACCCTTTGGGGTAATAAATTTATGCTCAAGCTTGGGGGTTGTAATGGTATGTACGCTTGATAAATAAGCTTCGACGGTTCCCCGGTCATCAGGGTGTATAAGGCTGATGTAGTAATGAAATCTGCTGGAATTTGCAGGGATACTGTCAATCTCGAGTAAAGTATACAAATTGTCAGACCAATAGGTTTCATTAGTGCCGGGTTCATACCACCAGTTGCCTGTTTTTGAAATGGCCTGGGCCTCCAGTAAAAGCGCCTCATTAGCCTTTAAGGCGTCGGCATATTTTTTTTGCCCGGATATATCTGTAATTGCTATAGAAATGCGCTTCATGTACGCGTTATTACGATCAAATAACGGCGTGACCCGGGCAATAAACCATCGTTCGGCATCGTAATCAGACATGTATTCAAAATATGTTGACAGGCGATTACCTATTACATAGTCGAGCGCTACATTATATTTTTTTGGATTTTCGTCTCCTTATAC
>NZ_JBFUKF010000812.1:0-1056 GCF_056400985.1 Mucilaginibacter sp. P4_G9
ACACTTACCAATATTTATCTTACCTCGCTTGCGGTTGTAACCAACCTGGTAGTTAAAGGAAGCACATTTATTATACTGAGTTTTACTTACCAGTACCGCTTGTTTCAAATACACAATGTTTGGTTGTATTGGTTTGTGCTAATTGTGGCCCAGGACTTTTTATATTGGGTTTTGCATTATATAGGGCATTATTGCCGCCTGTTTTGGGCCATACATGTAACCCATCATTCATCAGAGCAATTTAATTTTACTACGGGTTTCCGGTCAACAGTTTTTGAGCCATTATACAGGGTATTTTTTTATTTACCCCTCGCGTTAATGGGCTTTACCGCGCTGGATATTCTATACGCCTATTTGGTTACCCAATTTTATGGCAACCTTGTGCATACACAATATAAAATACCATTACCAAAATGGTATGGATGGATCTTTGTAACTCCGGCACATCACCGGGTACATCATGCATCAAACATTCCTTATCTTGATAAAAACATGGGGATGGTTTTAATTTTATGGGACCGGATGTTTGGCACCTTCAGGGACGAAGATTTGCCCGAGCCGGTTAAATATGGCATTACCAAACAACCGGAGGATATGGGGCCGGTAAACATTATTTTTCACGAGTGGAAGGCATTAATCCACGATGTTAAGCATGCTCCGGGATTTAAAAATAAACTTGGGTATTTATTTAACCCACCCGGATGGAGCCATGACGGCAGCACGCAAACGGCCAGGGTGATGCAGCGGGAGTATGAAATACAGCACATTACTCCTATTGCCGAACAAAAATATTCTGCCTGACTTTAAGTTTCTCCAAAGGAAATAACAGAAAAATAATAATTAATTCCATTTTTAAGAATAAAAGAAGTCAAAACCCATTTTTAGCAAATAAAATTTGGTTCACCTACAAAATTTAACAAAAAATAAAATTTTCTATTGACAGAATCATTTTTTACCGTACATTTACAACATAATAAAAAACAATGAAATTTAACAGTGCATATTTTTATGGTTACTACTTCTACTTTAACAGTAAGAGCCGGGACTAATATGTAC
>NZ_JBFUKF010000813.1:0-1048 GCF_056400985.1 Mucilaginibacter sp. P4_G9
TTTTTATATTTAGCCCTCCTATGATCATAACAGAAGTAAAAGATAAGGCATCAAAAAAAGCATTTTTAAACGTAGTGCGTATTCTTTATAAAGATGACAAAAACTGGGTTTGCCCACTTGATAATGATGTGGAGGCGGTATTTGATCCGGCTAAAAACAGCTTTCACCAGGATGGCAAATGTACCCGTTGGATACTTACAGACCATAATAATAAGCCAATTGGCCGGGTAGCGGCGTTTATAAATAACAAAAAAGCCTACCATTACCAGCAGCCAACAGGCGGTATGGGTTTTTTTGAATGTATAGATAATAAAGAAGCGGCTTTCCTGCTATTTGATACTGCCAAAAACTGGTTGATGGCTAATGGCATGCAAGCCATGGACGGGCCTATAAATTTTGGCGAGAACGATAATTTTTGGGGATTACTGGTTGAGGGTTTTACGCATCCCTCCTATGGCATGAACTACAACTTTGCGTATTACAGAGGCTTTTTTGAGGAGTACGGCTTTAAAACTCTGTATGAGCAGATCACCAATCACCTGGATGTGCACAAACCATTTTCGGAGCGGTTCACCAAAATTGCCAACTGGGTTATAAAGAAGCCTGGTTATGATTTCAGGCATTTTGAGGCGAAGAAAATGGAAAAATTCGCTGCTGACTTTATCGAAATTTACAATGATGCCTGGCGCGATTTTGAGAATTTTGTACCGATTACCCATGCCACCATTGCCGAAAGCTTTGAAAAAATGAAACCATTGATGGACGAAAAACTGATATGGTTTGCCTACATCGATAATGAACCCGCAGCATTCACCATCATTTTGCCGGATGCCAACCAAATGCTTAAACCCCTAAACGGCAAACTCAACCTGATAGGTAAGMTTAAATTTTTATATTACCGCTGGAAGGGCGTATCCCGGATGAGGGCTATAGTGATGGGCACCAAGCAAAAATATCAAAAACACGGGCTCGAGTCGGCCATCTTTATTAAACTAAAAGAATATGTTTTACCTTTAAAGCAATACGATGAGTTGGAACTATCGTGGGT
>NZ_JBFUKF010000814.1:0-1038 GCF_056400985.1 Mucilaginibacter sp. P4_G9
GTAAACGGCCTGTCCTTTGGGGTTACGGATAGCCATAGCCGCCACCTGATCGGCGTTTTTAAAGTCTTGTTTAATATCGATACTCCGACGCACGCCATCAGTGGTAACATTACCTACTGAAGCCAGGATATTCTCACTGCCGATAGCATCAGTAATGTCCTTGAAACCGATTTGTGCTGCCGTCATCTTATTCATATCCACATTAACCTGGATCTCGGGCGTTAATGCACCTACTTCATCAACCTTCGAAATTTCCTTATAACTTTCAATATCGTCTTTTAAGTTATCGGCGTATTCCTTTAATTTTTTCAGGTCGTAATTACCTGATATATTGATATAAAGAATCGGAAGATCGGCAACATTAATGTCACTTATGGTTGATTCCTTAAGGTTGTCATCATTTTGTGGCAGATCCGACTTTGCTTTATCAACAGCCTCCTTAACATCAATCTTGGCATCTCTAATGTCTATATTGGCATTAAACTCAGCTGTTATTAACGATATGTTTTGAGCCGAGTTTGAGGTTACCTTTTTAAGCCCCTTTAATGATTTTAACTTTTTCTCAATCTGGCGTGTAACAAGGTTTTCCACATTTTGAGGAGATTGCCCTATAAATGCGGTTGAAACAAACACCTTCGATTGCGCTATATCCGGGAAGTTTTCTTTTGGAAGGTTGTTATAACTAACCAAACCCAATACCGTAACCAAAAATATGAGCACATATATGGCTGTTTTATTATCGATGGCCCAACTTGAGGGCCCAAATTCTTTATTCAGATCTTTCATAATTAATAGATCAAGTGTTTAATAAATTAATTAGCTGACTCTAAAACCTTAATTTTATCACCATCCTCAATTTCGGTAGCGCCTTCAGTAACCAGCATATCACCAGCGCCTAATCCCGATAATATTTCTGTTTGACCGCCATAAGTGGCTCCCGATTTAACATTTACTTTTTTAGCAATTCCATTTTGATTAAGGAAAACATAATCGCCTGATTCTGATTTTTGGATTGCTTTTACAGGTACTGCTATAGTA
>NZ_JBFUKF010000815.1:0-1038 GCF_056400985.1 Mucilaginibacter sp. P4_G9
TCCTGGTTCAAATCCCAGCGATAACTTATATGCGCCGTACCTCGCATGGGCAATTTAGCCGGTGTTCCGGTGAATGATTCATTAGGGCGGTTAATATGCTGCAGGGCGCCGCCAATATTAAAATCACTTAAAGCCAGATTTATACCAGCTCCGGCATCAAAATAAAACCTATTGTCAAATACCGGAGGTTCCGCACCTGTTCCTAAACCGGGGATATATCCCAATCTTGGATCTATCTGATCACTAAATACCAGTTTACCCCAGTTAACAGTTCGATTGGTAATTCCGGCTTGTAAACCAAATGATAAAACAAAATCGTCTGATCCGACACTATATGAATAAATACCTGCTATATTATTTTTAGTCAATGCTGCTGTGCCCTCATTGCCCCGGGTAAATATAAGACCTATACCACCACCAAATTGAGGGATATTATAATCAACCGATGCCGTAAGGTAATTGAACCCTCCAGGTACCGAAGTATATTGATTACGATAGATAAGATTCATACGCAGATCGCCCTTGAACTGCCCGTTCAACGCGGGGTTAAGATATACCGGAGAATTGAAAAACTGCGAATACATGTGATCCTGGGCATTAGATAATGAAACACACATGAGCATCATAATCAATAAAATAAATCTCCTGTACAAAGTATRCATTAACTATCTTATTAAATGAATTGAACCCGTTCGTCTGGGTAATGAATTATTATATGACATGCCTTTCCATTCGCTGCCATTTATAAATGTTGCCGAGGCCTGCCATATATAAACCCCCTGCTGTACCGGCATACCTTTAAAAGTACCATCCCAACCATCGCCATCAACAGGGGTTCCTTTAGGATCTGTTAATTTACTGGTTTCCCATAGCAGCTGCCCGAAGCCGTTAAACACTTGCAGGTGCCATTGTTTAATCCCCGATCCTTTTCCACTAAATTTCCTCAACTCTGTAGTGCCGCTGGTGGGCATAAAGGCATTTGGCAAATACAATTCGCCGGGTACGCCGGTTATACGCACATAATGAACCATACTGCTA
>NZ_JBFUKF010000816.1:0-1031 GCF_056400985.1 Mucilaginibacter sp. P4_G9
CAATAACGCTTTTAGATGATGATTTTTTTTATAATTGGTAAAATCATTTAACAATCAGTGGAATCATATTAATATATTTGGTTATTACATAAACCAAAACTCATTCCTGTTATTTGGGTTATCCTTATAAGCCCCAACAGGTTATCTATATTATGGCGAAACAAATTAAGAAAACCGAAAACCCGTTACCGGAAGAAAAGCCTGTAAAAGAAAAAAAAGCCCCAAAGGCAAAATCTACAGCAACAGATATAAAAGCGCCTGAAAAGGTTGCCAAGGTAAAAGCAGTTAAAGTTGAACCCGAAGTTTTAGTGGCCGAGGCCAAAAAAGCAGTTAAAACGAAAGCCGCTCCTGCAGAAAAAATTGCTGAGCCCAAGCCTAAATCTGTAAACGGAAAAGTTGCAGATGCCGTGCAGGCTACGCATGTGATAAAAAACGCGGTAGAGCCGTACAGCAGGTTTACCGATTTTGATATTGGTTTATTTAAATCAGGTAAACACTATAAACTGTACGAGAAGCTGGGTTCGCACGTGGTGGAGTTTAATGGCATTATAGGTACCTATTTTGCTGTTTGGGCGCCAAATGCCCAGTACGTAGCAGTTATAGCTAATTTTAACGGCTGGAACCGCGGTTCGCATAGTTTATATGGCCGCTGGGATGCATCGGGCATATGGGAAGGTTTTATCCCAAATGTAGGTAATGGCGAAACTTATAAATATTATATCAAATCATCAACGGGCGAAGACCTGGAAAAGGCCGATCCTTTTGCGCTGCGTTGGGAAGTACCCCCAAGCACTGCATCAATAGTTGCCGATACTTTTTACGAGTGGTCAGACAGCGACTGGATGACCAATCGCCACGAACATAACGCCATTGATAAACCATATAGCGTTTACGAGGTGCATTTAGGCTCATGGGCGCGTAGTTTGGAAAGCCCCGACGAGTTTTTAACCTACACGCAGCTTGCGCATAAAATGGTGCCCTACGTTAAGGAAATGGGCTTTACGCATGTAGAGTTTATGCCAATTATGGAG
>NZ_JBFUKF010000817.1:0-1027 GCF_056400985.1 Mucilaginibacter sp. P4_G9
GGCTCCTCTTGAGCCATAAATTGCCGTAGCCGAAGCATCTTTCAATATGTCGACAGATTCGATATCCAGGGGATTAATATCATCAATGCTGTAAGATACGGGAACGCCATCTACCACAAATAAGGGGTCGTTAGTAGCATTTAATGAGCGGTTGCCCCTGATGCGGATAGCAGAACCTGCACCAGGACGATAGGAACTTGGCCTAACAACCAGGCCCGGTGCTTGTCCCTGTAAAGCGGTGCTCAGGTTAGCTGCCGGTACTTTATCCATTTTTTCCACATTAACCGATGCTATAGCGCTTGATACATCGCCCCTTTTTTGTGTACCGTAGCCAATTACCACCACTTCGCTTAATGATTTTGATTCGGGTATTAATTTAACATTCACAACAAGGCCGGCGCCTACGGTAACTTCCTCTGTTTTGAAACCTATAAAACTAAATATCAGAACACTGCTCTGAACATTACCATCTGGAGCGTGCAGGCTATATGACCCATTGCCATCAGTAACAGTAGCAGCGTTTGTCCCTTTTAGTTTAACACTTACACCCGGTAATGGCTGGCCGGTTTCATCAGTTACTTTACCGGTTATAACCACAGGCGGCAACGGCGGGGCATTATCCATAACATCTACCTTAGGCTTCAAAATAATGGTTTTATCAAAAATCTGATAAGTAAACGGCTGGCCGGCAAAACACTCCTTCAGTACTGTTTCCAACGGAACATCTTTCACGTTAATGGAAATCTTTTTTGTTTTTTGAAGCAGCTCATCGGCATATAAAAATTTATAATTAACCTGCCTGTTAATTTGCTGGAATATCTTCTGTAATGAAACATTTTTTTCTGACAGCGTAACAGTTTGCGAATACGAAATTGCGCTTACGTGCATACTACATACCAGTAAAATAACAGTGGTTAATTTCATAATCAGGAGTGTTTTAAATACCGGCTTGCGCATCCGGCAAAAACATTCATAGTAAAAATTAAAATTCATACTTTTGCATTGTATAGGTTGAATAATCGATTGG
>NZ_JBFUKF010000818.1:0-1026 GCF_056400985.1 Mucilaginibacter sp. P4_G9
TGCTATTTGCGTGTCTTGCTGATGGGGGCAAACAGGTATGTTAGAAAATAGCGGTAAGGGTTTTATAGGAATACGCCGATATAATTTTGACAAATTTTTACTATATGTTGGCAAATGCGTATGGATAATAGCTGGTTCGAGTTTTCTTAAAATCTCTTTTATAGCAATTCGCTGCAAAAAAGAAGTAATTCTTGGCTTAACGGCATTACCACCAACCCATAGCTCATGGAACATAATATGCCATTTATATTCTTTTTTTATTGAGGCTAATTGTATAGCAAACAAAAATGGCATGCCCCTTTTTTCAAAAGAATAGGGTACAAACTGCAGGCTTATCCAATCAGGATCAAAATTATTTATTCTCATTTTAATACTATCAAGTTTTTTAGAAAGTGTGCCCGATGTAATTCTGACTACCGGCACCAATGTTTCCTCATCAACCTGCATCCCGTCAAAATCGGCATTAATATGGCTGTCATTCAACGCTACAGCTAAAATGTTATGCCCCTGTCTGATCAATTCACCCGCCAAACGGCGCACATAATCTCCGACACCGTTTTTGCCATTTTCTAATGAACCGCAAAAGAAAACTATCTTCATGCTTTTCTGTCTCCAAGTTTTTTTGCCGGCACGCCGCCCCATATTTCATTGGAAGCAATTGATTTATTTACAATCGATCCAGCAGCAACTACAGCGCCCTTACCTATTTCAACCCCTTTTAATATAACCACGTTACAACCAATCCAAACATCGTCTCCAATGCTTATTGCCGTTTCAGGACCTCGCTGTTCACGCATCAATTTACCAAGGCTGGTTCCATGATTATGGTCTATAAACTTACAGCCAGACGCAATCAAACAATTGTCGCCCACGGTAATACCCTTAGTAATATTAAATTCGCATCCAGAACCTATAAATACCTGGTTACCTATTTTAATACCTATCCCCGGGCTCCATATCCCGTCAAATTTAAAATAGATATTATTTTCAAGCCTGCATTTATTTCCAATACTAACCTTATTAGGC
>NZ_JBFUKF010000819.1:0-1024 GCF_056400985.1 Mucilaginibacter sp. P4_G9
AGTATGACTACCTGGCTTTTCCATCCTTTTTCTTTCAGTTTTTCGCCAAGGAACTGGACATCTTCATTCTTCGATTTCTTGAAAATTCTTCCGGCCAGCATCGGGATATACAAAGTAAGGGTATATCTTCCAAAAATAGACCCCACAACTCCAATTGTAATAACCCACCAAACATTTAGGTCATATACAACCTKTAAAAAAATCATAATGGTAAAAGCAGGTGGAAACGGGAAAGGAACAACATCAAATAAAAAGGCGCCCGTAAAAACAAGCAGGTATTGCCACCACATATTTATATATCTTTATTATCAAATCTATAGTTTTAATCTTAGATACAAAGATTGCCATAGAGGTTATTACCTATCCTACCGGATAATTAAATATAATTTAGCGAACGGAGTTGAGTATAAAACATCCTGATTAATTTATAGCTTCAGGATCAGCAAAAATAAAATCGGTAACCAGTAAGCCTTTCGATCCGTTTGTAGTTTCGATGGTATGGATGTATTTATACGTTTTTGATAACTGATCAAATCCCTCGTCAATCACTTTTATATTCAGATCAGCTAATGAAAAGTCCTCACTGTTTTGGATACATAAAAATCGTTCATCCTTCATAGATAAAAAATCGTCAGTATACCCCTGGTCGTGCAGATCAATAACCCTGCTTGTTAAAGCATCGCTTAATCTTTTTTTATTGTTTTTCATGGTAATTTTCAATTTAACAGCTTACAAACATACCTCCCTACTTATTTGCTACTCAACACCTTAGCAAATTTCAATCCAAAAGCATGTAAATTCAATTACAATGTGAGTGTTTATTTTTTTTTCTTAAACCTGTTACAAAACTTCATAAATCCAGGTTCAACTCCGCTCTACAAATAGCAACCTGTGTTTGGATTTTAATACAACAATAAGTCAAATTGGCAGGGTTTAACTTTTAAGTACTGCCGCYATTTTTAACGCCCGGTAAATAAATGGAATTATGATACAGTAAAACATACAGCGCCAAATAATCATACCC
>NZ_JBFUKF010000820.1:0-1022 GCF_056400985.1 Mucilaginibacter sp. P4_G9
CCTTTAAACACTGTACCCAAGTACTAAAAGGCAAAACAGAACGATCAGGCAAACTTGCAGATATATAGCTTGCATTTGAAAATTTCAGACTTTTATAATCTAAAATGCTAAGCCCCTTCGATGTTCCTACATACAATTTACCATCGGGGGTTCCGGTTATACCATATACAGTGTTATCGTTCAAACTATACGGATCACGAACTCTTTTTCTATATTTTGCAAAACTATAACCGTCAAAGCGATTCAACCCGTCTAACGTGCCAAACCACATAAAACCATATTTGTCTTTATAAATACTGGTTACTGAGTTGTTGGATAATCCTTGTTCTAAACCTAAATAACCGAGATTTTGGGCGAAAGACGGATTTATAAATGCGATGAAGAGAAAAACAAAAATAATAAGAGATCGACAGGGCATTATGAATTCCGTTTATTAGGGTTACAGTGGCTCAAAATGAAATGTTGCAACAACAATCTTTATAATCAACACAAACACAAGTTAAGGAAAAAGGCATAATTATTCGCCGCTTTTTGCCCGAACCATTAAACCCATTTACTAAAAAATGATCGTACTACCTACAACCAAATATACTTCATCTAAAACTTATTTGTAATTCTAATGCACGCAAACTAAGTGATGGCAAAACGGTTTGTACAAAATGTCAGGCTACCCGTAGTTCATCTTCGGCTCCATACAATTCCCTCAACGTTTGAACCGCCCTATATACATGATTTACAACCGATTGATATCTTATACCAGTCATCGATCCAATCTCGGCACAAGTCAGTCCTTCAAAAAATCGGAGCCGAATTATTTCCTGCTGGCGGTCGGGCAAGCGATTTAACGCGTATTCAATCATTCTACTTTGCTTAAGCGTCGCTTCTTTTTGCGTAATTTCATCTTCTATCGAAATCTGGAGATCTAAAAATTCAATCCTCGCCATCCTGGTTTCAACAAGGTTTTTGCTTTTTATAAAATCAAGACAAACTGATCGCATAACAGCAAAGAAATATCCTTTAAC
>NZ_JBFUKF010000821.1:0-1020 GCF_056400985.1 Mucilaginibacter sp. P4_G9
GCCTATAGCTATGAACTATCGACCATTGGCTATGGACTCTCTAAAAAACTATTAACTTCGCCAAAAAATTTAACAAATGTCCGCAAAAAATAAAGCCGTTTTTTTAGATCGTGATGGAGTACTAAACCAGGAAATGGGCGATTACGTTCGCCGTTTCGAAGATTTTCATGTACTGGATAACTTTGAGGCACTCAAAACTTTGCAGGACAGGGGATACTTACTATTAGTAGCTACAAACCAGGGTGGCCTGGCTAAAGGATGGTATACCGAGGATGAACTTGCAAAAATGCATAATCACTTAAAAGAAGTATATAAAGAACACGGTGTAGAAATAACCGACTTTTTTTACTGCCCACACCACCCCAATTTTACCGGCGATTGCGATTGCCGCAAACCCAAACCCGGTTTACTATTACAAGGCATTAAAAAATACGACATCGACCCTGCCCTATCCTATTTCATAGGCGACCGTGAGCGCGATGTTGAGGCGGGCACTTCTGCAGGTGTAAAAGGCATATTAATAGATAGCGATCAGCCGATAAGTACGGTATTGGATTTGATAGCGTAAAAACAACAGCCCCACCCAAACCCTCCCCGGAGGGGAGGGCTTCAAAACTTTTTTATTCAAAAGTTTCCTCTGCCGAGGGAGATCTTAGGTAAGGGCTTTTTAACTATTTTTAAAACATTTTGCCCCTTTACAACTTTTACCACTATCCAACAGTAAAAATCGCTACATGCAGTTAAGCCGCTATTTAAAAAACTACGACACCCTTATCGCCGCAGTAATTGRCTTTTTTGCTATCCAATTGTTTTGCAAGTACAGCGGCATCGGTATTTCGCCGGATTCTATCATGTATACCAGTGCCGCACGCAGTTTAAATACAAGTGGCACCCTGCAAACTTTTAATCATATTCCTATTGTTGATTTCCCGGTGTTCTATCCCATATTTTTAGGGACCATCATGTTTATTACCCGTATTGATCCGGTTGCTTTTGGGGCGATATTGAACGGGTTAATGT
>NZ_JBFUKF010000822.1:0-1016 GCF_056400985.1 Mucilaginibacter sp. P4_G9
GTTTATGGTATCATCCTATAAAAAGGTAAAATTAACAGCAGTAAAATAATTCATACGGGTAGGCTGAAGTAAAATGTTGAACCAAGACCTTCAACGCTTTCTACCCATATTTTGCCCTTATGGCATTGGATGATCTCGTTGGAAAGATAAAGTCCTATACCAAAGCCCGATACATTCCTGATCTTTTCATTATCTACCCTGTAAAAGCGCTGAAATACTTTTTTATGATCTTTAGGCTTAATACCCACACCCTCATCGGTAACTGCAACCTGGATACTACTATTCATGCCATGACTTTTTATAGTAATATTACTTTCTTTGGGTGAATATTTTACCGCATTACTTAAAAAGTTATTTATTACCTGGGCTGTTTTTTCCTTATCGGCGTTAACATTCAAAACATTCGATCCATCAAAAATTACTGTGTGACTAATGTTTGTATGAAGCAATTCTGTAATACAATCAGCTATTAGTTTGTTTATGTCAAACACTTCCGGCATAAGTTGTAACTTACCTGATTCAAGTTTCGAGAGATCAAGAAAACCATGAATTAGCTCGGTCATTTTATTAACCTGGCTGTTAGCTTTGGTAAGGGCGTTGTTTACCAATGCATCATTAACAGGTGCCAGTTTTTTTATTAGTATTTGGATGTACGATTTGATAGAAGTAAGCGGTGTTTTTAATTCATGACTGGCCATCGCTATAAAATCATTCTTCCTGATCTCGTCGCGCTTATTTTCGGTTACATCAATTACAGTTCCCAGCATACGCAGTGGTTTTTGATGTTCATCAATAACTAATTTGCCTTTAATGCTCAACCAGTGTACAGCGCCATCGTGCCAGGCAACCCGTACATCGTGGGCATAACTCCCGGTTTTAATTGAGGTGTAAAATGAATCCAAAATAATTTGCTGATCCTCGGGTAACACTTGTTTTTTAAATGCCTCCTGTGCTGATAATAAAGTTTCGACCGGATGCCCTAATAATTCCACTAATTGAGGCGGGCAAATGTGTTC
>NZ_JBFUKF010000823.1:0-1016 GCF_056400985.1 Mucilaginibacter sp. P4_G9
CTTCAATTATTGCCTTTTTAGTTTTTAAACTACTTAACTTTTGAGCTTTTTGCATCAGTTCATCGTTTATATCGATATTAGTCCTCATACACACAAATTTTAATAAATATACACATTTTAATTTGAATACAAATGGTTACTTTGCTTATCTGTTTAAAATTGCTTTACATAACATCAGGTTCCAATAATTAAAAAAATATTTCACACCCCATGCAACCATTTAACCTCCACTTTCATCTTACTATTAAATGATGTTTTTGGAACCTAAATATACTTTTGAACAATTGGTCGACCGCTGCAAAGCCGGCGAACGCAAAGCACAGGAATTGTTGTATAAACAATTGGCTGGCAAAATGCTGGCTGTGTGCATGCGCTATGCTACCGACAGAATGGAGGCCGAAGATATGTTGCAGAATGGGTTTATAAAGGTGTTTCAAAAAATGGTTGACTATAGAGGCGACGGCTCGTTTGAAGGCTGGGTAAGGCGTATTATGGTACACAGCTCCATAGAATACTATCGAAAGCATCATAAAATGATGCAAATGATTGATATGGGGGATGCAGGTATAGAGCCTTCGGTTAACCCAATAGCAGCCGCAAACCTGGATGCCAGGGTACTGATGGGATTGATACAACAACTGGCACCGGGTTATCGCATCGTATTTAACCTGTACGCTTTGGAAGGTTATACGCATAAAGAAATTGCCGATATAGTGGGCATTACAGAAGGTGCTTCAAAATCGCAGCTATCAAGGGCACGCACAATATTAAAAGAACAAATTGCAAAAATGGAGGGTAAAAGTTATGGATATGCAGGATAAGGATCTGGACAAATTATTTCAATCGGCTTTAAACGATTATGAGATAGAGCCATCTGCAAAAGTGTGGGAAGGAATTACCGAAGAGTTAAAAGCCGGCAAACGTAAAAGGTCGCTGGCGCCTTTCTTAAGCATTGCTGCGGGCGTAATATTATTGGTAACCGCAGGTATCCTGTTTATCCCTAAGGAAGTTAAGGT
>NZ_JBFUKF010000824.1:0-1004 GCF_056400985.1 Mucilaginibacter sp. P4_G9
CGCCGAAACCGCGCATAGCAAAGTAGACGAAGCCTGCAAAAACCTGTTAGCTAACCTGATTATGGAAAGCTACACTTTTAAAGTAATAGAAATAGGTTAAAGGCGAAAGGTCAAAGGCAAAAGGCTTTTGAAACCGAATGGCTAAAATAATTTACAATAATATAAAAGGGCGATTGATAAAAATTATCAATCGCCCTTTGTCGTTTGGCACTCCGTAAAACCTTTCACCTAAAGGCTTGCTTCTTTTTCTTCCTTAATTTGTTTTAGTGTAACAAGGTTGGCGTTAACTGTTGCTTTTACCTGGTTAAATTTTGCAAAAATCTCGGTTGGATTTTGCCCTCCGGCCTTACAGGCCAACTCAACTTCCTGTATGGTAGCCTGGCTTATAGGCATACCAAAAAAACCAAGATTAGGTTTTAGCTTGTGCGATGCTTTACCTGCTTCTGCCCAGTCACCAGAATCAAGCGCATTGCTGATATTACCAAGTAACAATGGAGTTTGCTCCAAAAACATACCAATAGATTCAACAATAAATTCATCGCTGCCATCGGCAATCTCATACAAAAAGGAAAGATCAAAGTCTTGCTCGGGTAATATATCTGACATATTTAGATTTATGTATATTCAAAATTATACTTTTTTTACGATCAACTCGTCTTTAAGTTCGCTTTTTAATTGTAAAATATTTTTTTTCATCAACGGGTGTACAAAATCGGGAGCTATCTGGGCTAATGGCTCTAAGGTAAACCTGCGTTTATGTAGTTCGGGATGGGGAACCTTCAAATCCGGCTCATCTATTATAGTATCGCCGTAAAACAAAATATCAATATCTATCGTACGCGATCCCCATTTTACCTCACGCCTGCGGCCCAGCAAAAGTTCGATGCCTAAAATTTTTTGCAACACCATTTGTGCTGGCATTTCTGTTTGTAAAAGCAGTACCTGGTTTAAATAATCGGGCGCATCGGTTTTACCCCATGATTGTGTTTGGTATACAGCAGATG
>NZ_JBFUKF010000825.1:0-998 GCF_056400985.1 Mucilaginibacter sp. P4_G9
ACTTACCCAAATATCCTTTTCCCTATCCATAAATAACCGGAAAGCATATATACTCCCCATGTTCTTTTGCTGAAACTGAACTTCTTCAAATGTTTGAGTTGCCTTATTAAACCTGGTAACCCCAGAACCATATGATCCAATCCAAACATTGCCTTTATCGTCTTTTATTATCGATGGAATTTGATTGGCTCCTAAATGACCTTTATCAACTTTAAAAAGATGATTTCTAAAATTATTGGTTTTCCTGTTCCAGAAACTAATCCCTTTGCCGTCCGTTCCAATCCAGATATCATCACCATCTTCACAGAATGAAAAAACAGTGTTATGAGCTAAACTATTACTGTTAAAAGGTTCATTTTTGATAGTTTTAAAAATATCCTTCTTTTGGTCAATAATGTTAACTCCTCCTCTAATCGTTCCTATCCATTTTCGCGATTCCTTGTCAATAAAAATTGTACTTATTGCATTACTTAATAAAGATTTTTCAGATTGCGTGAAGGCCTTTAATACGGTTTTCGCAACAACGTCTATGGAGAACAGTCCGTCACCGTCGGTTGAAACCCATAATACACGGCCATTCTCGAAACAGACGTCCATGATACGGTTCACAGTCAACCCACCTGGAATGTCAAAAGGCTCTATTTTATCAGTACCATTATAGAATTTAAGCAGCCGCCCCGCATTGGAACCTATCCACAGGTTGCCGCTTGAGTCGAACGTCATGCATTTTCCGTTTTTTATAGTTGAATTGACAATCTCAACACGGTTCAATCTGGAATTGTAAATGCATAAGCCAACTCCCCTGCTTAATAGCCAAACGTTGGAGTTTTTATCTAAGCTAAGTGATTCGACACTATAATCTGTCCGCATAACAGCATTATCATACAAAGGTATTTGATGCAATACCATAGAAGAGTGTTTCAAAACCAATAAGCCAGAACCAGTCGATCCCACAAAAACATCATTGTCTTTCCGGGCCTTTAAACACTGTACCCAAG
>NZ_JBFUKF010000826.1:0-998 GCF_056400985.1 Mucilaginibacter sp. P4_G9
CTGCAGGTTTAGACCCGGGATTTTAGTATCCCGCTGAAAACTTGCCCTTATATAATTTTGAGGGAATTTATAAATAGATTTATTGTTTAACGAGTAGGTACCGCTCACGAAATATTTCCAGCGCTGATCCCTAAAACCATAGGCGGCATAGGTTTCAAAATAATAACGCCTGCTTAATTCGGGGGTGGTACGACCACCAAACCTCAATTTAAAACCTTCAACCGGGTTAAAGCTGTAAAATGTATTTGCAGGGCCAATTTCAAACTTACCAAAACCTTTGTAACCTGCAAGCAGCAGCGTGGCAATATCGACTGTGCGCTTAAAGGATGGCATGTTTTTTAAGCTGTCGATGTTTTTATAGACTTTTGATTCTGCAGTTGTTAAGGTATCCAGGCGATTTTCTGTCCAGAAAGCCTCAGTTCGGTTACGGGCTTCATCAGATGCTTCTTCTGATTGCTTGGTATAGGCAGTATCCGGCCTGGGTTTGTTTACAATATAATTACCATAAGTTATGGTGCGCATACCAAATAAACTGCTTTTGGCGTCCTTTTTTGAAGCGCCAAAATCGGCAATGGTATTGCTCTTACTTAAATGGTAACGGCCGTCGGGATTTTGTTCAAAATCCAGGTCAACCTGTATCGACCGGATAAAATTAATATTGATGTGCTTATTTACCAATAAAGTAGCCTTTTGAACTGCATAATTACCATCGAGCGTTATGTAGATACTTCCCTCAAATAACACGTCGTTTGTGTTACGTGGTGTAAAACTTAGTTGAACCAGTTTTTGGTTTTTGCTATCGGTAATGGTATCGGTTATAAAAAACTTATAGTAATTGGGCGAGTTATTTGATATCGGGCTTAAAAACTGGCTCGTTATCAGGAATACGTTATTGTCGTAAATATCAACCTTTGTATAAAGGTGTTTAAAGTACTGTGTTAAACCCGAATTATCTACAGCCGGGCCAAAGTTTACACTTTTTTCGCCCAAAATTACCT
>NZ_JBFUKF010000827.1:0-995 GCF_056400985.1 Mucilaginibacter sp. P4_G9
CCACAGTGAAGACCTAAACCACAGTGAAGACCTAAATCAGTCGATTTTTAAGCAGAGGTTTCTTGCAACAGCATCAATCATTAAAGTGTACAGCTCCCTTTGGATTAATAGATATGCAGTCTAAAAGATTTATCCCACACAAAAGATACTGTGTTGCGTTAGGGGGAGTAGCGGATACCAGCCCGCGCCTAATGCCTTGCGCGCGTATGAGCGGATGACCCGGGCCGCAGGCAACGCCATACTCCGGAATAAGGACTATTAGATAAAGGATTAAGGACAGCTGCAAAAAAACGTACATTTTGCGGAATACAAATTTTACATATCCTTTGCCACTAAGCGGTCTTGCATGACACTATAAACTATATTATATATAGCGCAGGCAAATGCGGGCATAGTATATATACCTGTATACACTTTTACGTTATATACATAGTATAGGATAAAACGAGCCGCCAGGAAGCCATGCCTTAAAAACCGGATAAGTTAAAAGATGTTAAAAGCACATACTATATATATAAGGAGCACAAAACACGTTATATATTAGCCCCTAAATAAATAATTGACTGATTTACATTAATCACCTATCTTTGCAAAATGTTTAAAAAACAACTAACGTTATTCACCTGTGTTTTAGCCCTGTTAATTATTACACTGGGAAGTTGTAAAAGCAAATACGAAAAGTTAAGAGCAAGTAACGATTACGCCAAAAAATACCAGGAAGCCATTAAGTACTATAATAAACAGGATTATGAAAAAGCCCTTGGTTTATTTGATGTACTTGTTGAACGCTATCGTGGACGTAGTGCTGCTGAAGACCTATTTTACTACTATGCCTTCACCAACTATAAGTTAAAGGATTATACATCTGCAAGGTTTCACTTTAAAACCTTTGCCGATACTTACCCTTCGAGCCCAAGAGCAGAGGAATGTCGCTTCTTTTCGGCATATTGTTATTACCTTGATTCACCTACTTTTTCGCTTGACCAGGAAAACAC
>NZ_JBFUKF010000828.1:0-995 GCF_056400985.1 Mucilaginibacter sp. P4_G9
ATTCCATGGGATGGCAGGTACAAGGGCAGTTATCTTTCAACCGGAACGTATTATTATATCATTAACCCTAAAAACGGGCGTAAGGCTGTTTCTGGCAGTATAACTATCATCAGGTAACCAACCTTAACGAAAGCGCAGATTTAATAGTTTTTTTCGATAGCACTCTTTCCTTTCTGTAGGTACGGTAAAATGATTGCGGGAAGAGTGAAAATTTAGAAAATTATTTGATTTATACAATTGATGTATACAACAGATAGGGAGAAAGGGTTATATTCGTCAATTGGTTACAGCATACCCCGTAATAGTAGAAATAATGGAAATAATTTTCCATCCGGAACCAGATATTATATAACAAACACTAAAAAAACGGACGTAAGGTTGTTCCGGGGATATGTAACCATCATTAGACAAATAATGAAAAGAATTTTATACACAATTGTTTTTTTTGTATCCGGTATACAATTTGTTGATGCACAGCAAAAACCGCAGTACACCCAATATATTTTTAACAACTACCTTTTGAACCCAGCTTTAACCGGTATTGAAAATTATACTGATGTGAAAGCTGGTTACCGGAGCCAGTGGACAGGGCTTGAAGGCGCCCCGGTAACAGGCTATTTAACTGTAAATGCACCCATTGGGAATAAGTTTTTACAGGGAGACGCTACAGCTTTTCCGGCAGGCGGAGGGCTTAATCCGTCGAGCAGATCGTATACACAGCAATACCAGGCTGCCGAGCCGCACCATGGTATTGGGCTAACTCTGGTATCAGACAAAACGGGTCCTATCACTCAAACCAATATTAACGCTACCTACGCTTATCATCTTGGTATTACCGATAGGCTCAACCTGGCAGTTGGTGTATCTGCGGGCGTGAGCCACAATGTGCTAAACMTTTCGCAGGTTCACTTTGCCGACGAAACGGATCCGATATTGAACAACATCAATAATAATCAATGGAAACCTGATTTGGGAATAGGGGTATGGGCTTATGC
>NZ_JBFUKF010000829.1:0-980 GCF_056400985.1 Mucilaginibacter sp. P4_G9
GCATTGGTAACACGTGTGCCCCTCCAAAATTTAACAATTCAAAACTCAAACCAAAACCAAAACTATGAAAATTGAACAGTACAAACCTAAAATCGGAATTATAGGCCTTGGCTATGTCGGGCTGCCATTGGCAGTTGAATTTGCTAAGAAATATAAGGTATTTGGGTATGATATCAATGAAAAAAGGATCAACCAACTTAGGTTAGGTATAGATCATACGTTAGAAATTAATGAAGAACAGTTAAAAGCTGTAACAACGCCGGTTTGTACAACACCTGTAGGTTTATATTTCACTGATGAGATTGAAAAATTAAGAGCCTGCTCAGTGTACATAGTAACGGTTCCTACCCCGGTTGATAAAAATAACCGCCCAGACTTAACCCCATTAATAAATGCCAGCTTGCTAATTGGCAAAGTGTTAAAAAAGGGCGATATAGTAATTTATGAGTCAACCGTTTATCCTGGCGTTACCGAAGATGAATGTATGCCTGTATTGGAAAAAGCTTCTAATCTTCGATTTAATGTTGACTTTTTTGCTGGTTATTCTCCCGAAAGAATCAATCCGGGAGATAAATACCATACTGTAGCCAATATTCGCAAAATAACTTCTGGATCGACCCCTAAGATTGCTGATATTGTAGATAAACTTTATAACTCTGTTATAACCGCCGGTACCTTCAAAGCCGATTCAATAAAAGTTGCTGAGGCAGCTAAAGTTATTGAAAACGCGCAACGTGATATCAATATCGCATTTGTGAACGAACTGGCTATGATATTTAACAAGTTGGGAATTGATACCCATAAAGTATTGGAAGCAGCAGGCACAAAATGGAACTTTTTAAATTTTAGGCCAGGGCTTGTTGGCGGGCATTGTATAGGAGTTGACCCTTATTACCTGGCTCAAAAAGCGCAGGAGGCAGGTTATCATCCCGAAATTATTTTGGCCGGCCGTCGTATAAATGATTCAATGGGCGCATATG
>NZ_JBFUKF010000830.1:0-979 GCF_056400985.1 Mucilaginibacter sp. P4_G9
GTTACAGTTACCCTTACATCGCTAACCTTTTTGAAGTACTTTATATTAAAGGCCGTTCCTAAAACGCGTGCGTGTAAACCACCGTAGTGAACTATAAAAGGAGAATGTTCGTTATGCTTTATATCAAAATAAGCTTCGCCGTTAATCAGCTGTATCTCCCGCGTTTCGCCAAACCTATCCGGATATCTTATAGATGAACCTGAATTTAACCATACCGTAGATCCATCGGGCAGAGAAATAATATTTATATGTCCCTTTGCGGCGGCTACCGTAACAAAATTGATTTTATTTTTAAAAGAAAGTTTAAGACCCAATGCTATAGAGCAACACAGCAGCACAAATGAAGCTGCGACAGCATATTTGCCAGGTGTTGTTTTTATAAAATACCATTTGCCATAAATCTCTTTATGGATGTTGGTTAACATCTGCTTCTCTACCGCCTTCATTGCCTCCTCATCTTGCAGATGTGCTTCACCAGCTACAGGCTTATGACCAGGCTTCAGCCATTTTATCATTATTATAAAAGTGTATTTGGTTTTAAAATATCCTGCTTACAAGGCAGTTCATGCATTGGTACGTATAATACAAGCCCAACTGGTTTTGGTACCAGATTTATTTTAAAAAAAGGAAAATTATTACCAGGAATACGTCCAAACCTGTACGTAATATTTTGAGGGCATTGGAGATCTGGTTTTTTACGGTTCTGGGGGCTATGTTAAGCATCTCAGATATTTCGCTGATGGATAAGTTTTGTTGACGGGATAATACAAATACCTGCTGCATTTTACCGGGAAGTTCTTTAATACGGCCTTCAATTGTAAGTGCGAGCTCCTTGGCAATTAAATCGTCTTCATTGGTAAATTCGTTACCGCCGCTTAACTGCAAAAGTTCATCTACCCCTYTTTTCCTGACTGCATCCTTTTTATAAAAATTAATAATATTATTCTTCAGCGCTCTTAACAGGTAAGATGAATTATAT
>NZ_JBFUKF010000831.1:0-977 GCF_056400985.1 Mucilaginibacter sp. P4_G9
GTGTTGCTGTGTTAAAAGAAGAAGGCATAATTAAGATCTCGATTATCCGCGAAGCGAAAGATATCATCTTCACTATAAAAGATAATGGCAAATGGATTAACCAGGATAGCCCCGGCGAAATAAACGGTTATGGCGTAAAATTAAGCGAAGAACGCGTAGCTTTATTGAATCAGTTATATAAAGATCAGCCTGTGAGTTTAAATATTGATACACAAGGGCCGGGTACTGTAGTTAGTATCCGTTTATCAAACTGKATATAATTTTATACCCATGAGTATCCGAAGTATTATAGTTGATGATGAGCTTAACAATATCGAAAATTTGCAGCAGATCATCCAAACCTATTGCCCCCAAATTGATGTAGTGGCAACAGCATCAAATGCCGGTGATGCTATAACAGCTATAAAAGCCAACCAGCCCCACTTGCTGTTTCTCGATATTCAGATGCCGGGGCAATCGGGTTTTGATGTATTGCGGGCTTTTGATAAAATTAATTTCGAGGTGATTTTTATCACTGCTTATGATAAATACGGTATCCAGGCTATTAAATTTTCGGCATTGGACTACCTGCTGAAACCAATAGATATAACCGAATTTAAACTGGCCGTTGAAAAAGCTGAGCAAAAGATAAGCGGCAGGCAACAAAATCAAAGTATAGAAAACCTGCTGGAGTACATCAAGGCTGGCCAAAAGGAAACACCCAAGATCACTTTGCCCACGCTTACCGAGATTATGTATGTAAGAATTACCGACATCATCAGGTGCGAGGCATCAAATAATTATACCACATTTTACCTGCAAAGCGGCGAACAGGTGCTGGTATGCAAAACCCTTAAGGAGTTTGCCGATATTTTAAAACCGCACCAGTTTGTGCGTTCCCATCAATCGCACCTGGTAAACGCACAATTTGTAAAAAGTTATTTGAAAGAGGATGGCGGTACATTATTGTTAAGCGATAAAACCAAAGTCCCCATCTC
>NZ_JBFUKF010000832.1:0-974 GCF_056400985.1 Mucilaginibacter sp. P4_G9
ATGTACAACATAAGGATTGGGTAGAGGAATTTCAAACATCAGAAACTGATGTGGTGAATGGCGCTTTTATGCTGATGCGTAAAGAAGCTATTAATCAAACCGGGCTGTTTGATGAACGCTTTCGTACTTATGGTTATGATATCGACCTGAGCTATCGTATAAGGCTTGCCGGGTTTAAAAACTACTATTTCCCCAAAACATATATCATTAACTTCAACAGTAAAGGTAGTGTGAAATTTAGCTGGAGTTACCTTAAGGAATTTTATGGTGCGATGATTATCTTCGCGACCAAATATTTATTTAAGGTGCCCGAAATTAAAGTGGAGGGCTTACCGCAGCTATTCCCTTCTGCTTATGAAGTTAAATGATAAAGTTATAGTTATTACCGGGGCATCATCCGGCATCGGAAAATCATTAGCTATTGAATGTGCTAAACGGGGAGCCATCGTTGTATTGGCGGCCCGCCAGTACGTTACCCTTTGCGTTATTACACAGGATATAGAAAGGCGATATCAAACAAAGGCGTTAGCCATACAATGTGATGTAACCATTGAGGACGATTGCGCCCAGCTCATCAAACAAACCCTTACAACTTTTGGTAAAATAGACGTACTGATAAATAATGCAGGTATAACCATGCGGGCGCTGTTTAAGGATGTGGATTTGAAAGTGCTCAAATCTATCATGGATGTTAATTTTTGGGGAACAGTGTACTGCACAAAATACGCCCTGCCCGAAATTGCCAAAACCAAAGGAAGCATTGTAGGCGTATCATCCATCGCAGGCTATAAAGGTTTGCCCGGTCGGATAGGTTATTCTGCGTCAAAATTTGCTGTGAATGGTTTTTTGGATGCTTTAAGGGTCGAGAACCTTAAAACCGGCGTACATATATTAACTGCCTGTCCTGGTTTTACGGCATCAAACATCCGCAATACTGCACTTAATAAAGAAGGGGTAGAGCAAAGAGAAAGTAC
>NZ_JBFUKF010000833.1:0-971 GCF_056400985.1 Mucilaginibacter sp. P4_G9
GGGGAAGCTCATGAGTTCTTTGCCGGCATGATCTGTAATGGTGATTTTTCTTACATTGCCTTCTGCTATCAATTCTTTTACTTTTTTAAGTAGGTTATCGCCGTGCAGGTAAAAGGTTTCTTTTATGGTCATGATTAAGTTTTATTAAGTGAATAATGGGTTCTTATTTCCGTTTTGACTCAGCTTTGCTGATGTTGTTACAAAAAAGCAGGATGGTACCATGAAGAAAAATAAAACCATTATTATTTTAGCCCATTTTTTGATTTGGGTAATCCTGTCAACACTTTATATTTATTTAACAGAACCGATTGTTAAATGGCTTTTCTGTGGCGGGCCTTGTTGTTATATTGATATCAATTGTAACATTAATGCTTGTGCGATTGAGGAAGATATAAGCTAAACGAATCTGATTCGGCGCTTTACAGCAATGAACGGAAGGCGATGCCCCCGCTGTTCCAAATTGTAGATTTCGAACCCTATGCCTGTAGTTTGCAATACAGTAACCCCTTTATATATTTATCCCAAACAAAAACACCATGTTTTGGAAAGGCCACGATATTTTGCCTTGAAGGTTTATTTTCCATCATCTTAATTTAAACAGAGGAACAAAAATTTCCAGTTAATCCTATGTGCGTATTAATAAATATCAATATCCCCAACAATTTTCAGAAAATCGCCTTAAATACGCAATAATAATTACTTTTTTAAAATATTTTATAATAAATGTCGTTAAAACATTAATCTATTGATGGATATTACTATATTAGGATTAAATAAATTGTCTGCATTAAATTATATCATAGGAGTTAAGAATGAACCTTCAGCGATATACATCCTGGCTAAAGCCTTTGGGGAAATTAAAATATGGACATTTAAGCTATTATTTTAATAAAAGGTCTTATTATTATAATGTACTTTTAAATCAATACGTTGAAATTGATAAGTATATTAGTCTATATAGGGATACAGAC
>NZ_JBFUKF010000834.1:0-971 GCF_056400985.1 Mucilaginibacter sp. P4_G9
CAATGACAGATCGATATGCTGTAACCCTTTTCTCTCGCTTGATTGTTTTACGGCTTCCATCTGATCCTCAAAAATGGATTTGGAGTCGTAAAGTAATCGCCCTATAAGTGTGCTTTTTCCGTCATCTACACTGCCGGCTGTTGTAAAACGTAATAGTTCCATAATTCAATGTGTGTCGCCTTTAGGCACCCCACGTTATATTTTAGCTAAAAAGCTGATTGATCAATTTAAAAATAACCTTGTTTTTTCCTGTCCTCCATTGAGGTATCTGAGCGTTTATCATCGCTGCGGTTACCACGTTCGGTGCTGCGGGTGGCTGAGACTTCAGCTACAATTTTCTCTAAAGTATCCGCTTCAGATTCAATACCACCGGTAATAGTAATATCTCCAAGTGTACGGAAGCGCATTAGCTTATTCTCTATAGACTCGCCATCACGCAGCGACAAAAACTCTGATGCAGGAAGCCATGTACCATCACGGTAAACTGCGTTGCGGTTATGCGCAAAGTATAAAGAAGGTATATCTATATTCTCTTGCAGAATGTAGTTCCAGATATCCATCTCGGTCCAATTACTTATCGGGAAAACCCTAAAATGTTCGCCCATACGTTTGCGGCCATTAAAAATATTCCACAATTCGGGGCGTTGGTTTTTTGGGTCCCACTGGCCAAACTCATCCCGATGCGAAAAGAAACGCTCTTTTGAACGAGCTTTTTCTTCATCCCTGCGGGCGCCCCCAATGGCAGCATCAATTTTATGGTGTTCGATGGTATCTAATAAGGATACTATTTGCAGTTCATTTCTGCTTGCATTAATACCGCTTTCCTCAACCGCACGGCCTTTATTTATAGCTTCCTGTACCGAGCCTACTATTAGTTGTACACCAAGTTTTTCAACCAGTTTATCCCGAAACTCCATAGTTTCAGGAAAGTTATGACCTGTATCAATATGGATAAGCGGCATAGGTATTTT
>NZ_JBFUKF010000835.1:0-970 GCF_056400985.1 Mucilaginibacter sp. P4_G9
TCTTAATCCAGTTAAGTTTACCGCAAAAGTAGTTGCTGCTGTAGCCGCAGAAATTGAAGAGCCGCTTAAATTTGCTGAAAGCGTAGTGTCTTGAATGCGACCAGAGCCGGAGCCTTCACTTTCTTTTTTACAACTACCTAAAAAGATAATTGCTGATAAAACCATGCTGAGTACAGCCACTTTTCCGAAGAGTTTTGTCTTTTTTTCCATGCAATTTTTAATTTTGGCTCTTCAAACGGTACTCCGTTTAAAAAATTACAATTAAAAATTACCTGGAAAGATTAGACTTAAATGTTAAAAAGTTCAAAAACTGTATTTTTCACACTTAAATAGGGGCGAAATTGTGTGAAATCAAAGTGTAAAGAAAGTGTATAATTTGCACACTTCATGACATTAAGATGACAAATAAAATATCTTATTCAGACAATATCGCCTCCACCGGTGTACTTTTAACCTTGTAAAAGGCCTTATACCACGCGATAAAACGGGCAACACCGGTAGGTACAGAAATTTGAGGTTTATAATTTAAAACCGCATCAAGATTGGATACATCGGCGCAAGTTTCGGCAACATCACCCTCTTGCATTGGTCTGAATATTTTTATTGCTTTTTTATGGATCCGTTTCTCAATTTCACTTACGAAATCAAGTAGGTTAACCGGTGCGCCTCTACCTATGTTAAATATCCTGAACGGCGCTTTTGATGTGGCTGGATCGGGGTTTAATGCATCCCATTCCTGGTTGCTTTCTGCCGGTTGGTCAATTACATGCACAATACCTTCAACAATGTCATCTATGTAAGTAAAATCGCGTTTCATATTTCCATTGTTAAAAACTTCAATGGGTTTACCTTCTATTATAGCTTTGGTAAAAATAAATAAAGCCATATCTGGTCTGCCCCAAGGACCATAAACGGTAAAAAAACGTAATCCTGTTGTACGTAAATTAAATAAATGGCTGTAGGTATGTGC
>NZ_JBFUKF010000836.1:0-960 GCF_056400985.1 Mucilaginibacter sp. P4_G9
GCGCTAATAGTGTTCATAAAACCAAGGTTGCCTTCCGGGAAGGGAGGATTAGTATTATCATTACCTGAACCCGCGGCTTTTGCGGGTTTAAGCATTTGCAAAAAGGTATTTTTTTGGGTAGTGTAAACGGTAAACGAAGCTTGTTTATTTTCAACAGTAACCCAATATACTTCTGCGTGATAGCCTTTAAACTCCGGATAGTTCCAGCTTTCACCGGTTATGGTATTGTTATAGTTTTTGTGCCAAACGCCAAATTGCTGACCTTTCATCCTGTTTTTCCAAACATGATACGGGCCGCGTCCCTCCCATCGCATGCCGGTTATCAGCTCTTCAGGGTAGTTAAAGGTGATCCCTGAAAAATCAAATTCCCCTTGCCGGCTAAACTGGTAGTCAAGCTTAACTGGTTTACCCGAATGGAATATCCATTTTACATTAAATTGCGGGCCTCCCTCATATAACGGCTCCACTATATAATCTTCGCCCGAGGCATAATGGTTTAGCTTTTTAAGGGTATGTTTCACACCTGCCAACACCGGCCCGTCTTTTAAATCAATGACCGATTTTGGTGTTACCACCTTTTGCAGGTAGCCTGTTTTAGTATCAAAAAAATAATTGATGCCATCGGTATTAATAACCAGGCTGCTATCCTGCTCCAACGCTGTTGGTTTGGAGGCGCTTTGTGCGCTAAATTTTACTGGCTCGCTTCCGGGCGATTTTAACGGCCAGCTCCAGGTAAATATCTCTTTGTTATCCAGCCCTTTACCGGTTAAATAAAGTACATCGCTATTTCGCCAGTTTGCAGGCAAATTAACCTGCAAATAACCTTTGCTGCCAGGTTCAAGATTAATGGGAGCTACATTTCCTGATGCATTAATTTTACCCTCAAGATCGCCATTGCCAGGCAATGGCAGGGATACCAGCTTCCACTTAAAAGTGCATTTATTAAGATTGGTATAGAGG
>NZ_JBFUKF010000837.1:0-955 GCF_056400985.1 Mucilaginibacter sp. P4_G9
GACCTGGCCCGATCATACGGATTTGGTGAAGCGGAAAGTTTCATCGGCGAACTTATTAAAGGGAAGAGACATAAAATGGTAATTGCCAGTAAATTTGGTATTAAGCCCAATTGGAAAGCATCATTACTAAAATCTGTAAAACCAATAGTGCGTACGCTACGCGGGAAGTCAAAAAAGCACGTAGATAAAAAAATAGAATTAACAGATGTTCCGGCAAAAAACATGAGTGACTATTTTCTTGACCGGATAATTCTGTTACGTGGGACAGATATGCGTAATAGTTTGGAGAAAAGTTTGAAAGAATTAAATACTGACTACCTGGATTATTTCTTTATTCACGAGCCACATAGTAGTATTTCGTACATAGATGAGCTTCAGGAAATGGCCGACAGGCTAAAAACAGAGGGTAAAATAAGGGCATGGGGACTGGCTTACATGCAGGCACAACGACCACTCCACGAAACATACATTGATGACTTTGATTTATTACAATTTAATTGTTCGCCTGGAATAGCTGGTTATAATGAATTAGTTCTCAACAGAGGTATTGAGCCCAATATTATTTTTTCGCCTTTACGTGGGGGAGACACCGGTATGAGTGCGGGAGTTAAACTAAAAAAGCTTTTTGAAGATTTTTCTCAAAGCGTAATTCTTTGTTCTATGTTCAACCCAGAGCATCTTAAGCAAAATATCGAGATTGCCAAACAATAACCATTTAATTAACATTGTTATAATAGTAGTAACTAAATGATCGTTTTTTTAATAAAAATGTATATAATTTAAACTTTTTGTTGTAATTTAGCAATTAATAAAAAACTTCTACTTACCCATATGCTTGATTTAACTATCGCAATACCTGTACTGAATGAGGAGAGTAACTTACCAGGGTGCTTAGCCGCTATCGGTAAAAATCTGGCAAAAAAAATAGTAATAATTGATTCCGGAAGTACTGATA
>NZ_JBFUKF010000838.1:0-943 GCF_056400985.1 Mucilaginibacter sp. P4_G9
GGATCGCCTATAAGTAAGTCGACCTCGGTTGGACGAAAATATGCTTTATCAACAGCAACAACTTCTTTTCCCACTTCTATTTGAAAATCTGGATTGCTACAGCTTACCACATACCCTTTTTCATCTACACCTTCACCTTTAAACTCAACTTCAATACCAACCTCAGCAAAAGCCATACGCACAAATTCACGTACGCGGGTAGTAACGCCCGTAGCTATTACATAGTCTTCTGCTATTTCCTGTTGTAATATCAAGTACATAGCTTCCACATAATCTTTTGCATGCCCCCAATCTCTTTGAGCATCGAGATTACCCAAAAATAATTTATCCTGTAACCCCATCGCTATTTTAGCAGTAGCACGCGTAATTTTACGAGTTACAAACGTTTCGCCGCGTAAAGGGCTTTCGTGATTAAACAAAATACCGTTACATGCGTAAATGCCATATGCTTCACGATAATTTACAGTGATCCAGTAAGCATACATTTTAGCTACAGCATATGGAGAACGCGGGTAAAATGGCGTAGTTTCCGATTGCGGAACGGCTTGCACTAATCCATAAAGTTCGGATGTAGAAGCCTGGTAAATTTTAGTCTTTTTCTCTAACCCTAAAATACGGATAGCTTCTAACAAACGCAATGTACCAATTCCATCAGCATTAGCGGTGTACTCAGGCGTATCAAAACTTACTTTAACATGCGACATTGCACCCAGGTTGTATATTTCATCTGGCTGCACTTGTTGTATAATGCGGATTAAGTTCGTGCTATCACTTAAATCCCCGTAATGAAGAGTTAATTTAATTTCAGTATCGTGTGGATCCTGATATAGATGATCGATCCTATCGGTATTGAACAAAGAACTACGGCGTTTAATTCCGTGTACTTCATATCCCTTGCTTAAAAGCAATTCAGTTAAATAGGCTCCATCCTGGCCTGTAATGC
>NZ_JBFUKF010000839.1:0-942 GCF_056400985.1 Mucilaginibacter sp. P4_G9
ACCCTTTCGCGCCCTATCATTACCGGTGTTTTAAAAGATTCGCTGAGGTTTAAAGGATTGGTAGTATCTGATGCTATGGAAATGAAGGGTGTTACAAAATACTTCCCCGACGGAGAAGCCGATTTAAGGGCCTTTATTGCAGGTAACGATATTATCGAATTGTCCGAAGACTCCAAACGCGCCATCAAGCTTATCCGCAAGGCGGTGCGTAAGGAAAAGGTAAGCAAAGAAGAGTTTAAAGCCCGGGTAAAAAAGGTATTAGCTGCCAAATACTGGGCCGGGCTTAATAATTACCAGGAGGTATCGCCGGTAAACCTTGGCGAAGACCTTAATGGGCCGGCTGCTAAAGAGCTGGTGCAGCAATTAAGCGACGCGGCGGTAACTGTATTAAAGGGTGATGCATCAACCTTAAAGCTCAATCCATTTTTTAAAACAGCCATTTTAAGTATCGGTGTTTCATCGCCTACCGTTTTTCAGCAGGAAGCAGCTAAAAACTTCCCGAACAGTAAATTATTTATGGTTGATAAAAATACCCCCGCCATCGAACTTAAAAACATATTGGGTTTATTGGGCCAATACCAGCAGGTAATAGCGGGCGTGCATGATACCCGCCTGCGCCCGCAAAGTAAGCTGGATTATACCAGCGACGTAAAACTTATGATAGCCGAGCTGGCCGGGCGCCCAAATACCGTGATGAGTGTATTTGCCAATGCCTATACCATAGCAGGCCTGCCCGGCATCGAAAATAGTAACGCCCTCATGGTATGCTACCAAAACAGCCCCGAACTGCAAAAATCTGTAGTAAAAGTACTAACCGGCAATTTAAAACCAACCGGTAAACTGCCCGTAAGCGTAAATGTGTTTTTCCCTACCGGGACGGGGATAGGGTTGTAATAACCGTACTATATCTACTTATAATCCAGTCATTATAAGGTGCCAAGC
>NZ_JBFUKF010000840.1:0-937 GCF_056400985.1 Mucilaginibacter sp. P4_G9
GTATGCTTATTTAAGGTTACAACAGTAAATTTGCCGCTGTTACTACTTAATACAATCGCTTTTTTAATAGCACCGGGATAAAAGCCAAGCTGATTCAATCTTATAGGATGGGATACAGTATCTTTTGTTTGTGCCGATGCGGTTTGCAGGGTAAATATTGTCAAAACAAACAGCACCCATTTACCGGCTGCATTTTTCCTGGAATTAAATTTTACATGCATTGTATAAACACATTTATAGGTTTTTTTTTTGTGTGATATTGGATTCATAAATGTAGGTGTATTTTTTACAATAAGCATAATACTATTATGGCTAATTTGCTTAAAAATATAACACAATAAAACATTTTATAAATGCAATTGATTCAGGCTTAACGCAGGGCAATCGCTTTAAAAAGGAGGCACCTACGGAGCCAGGGTCAAGACACTTTTTCACTATAAACACATAACTCCGCTGGAGTTGGAAATGGTTGGTGTGTCATTGACTCCGTGGGAGTCACGTGTTTATAGCGCAAGAAAATCCAAAAGTCGGGCTCCGTAGGTGCCTCCTGCTTGTTTTTAATTTTAAAAGCGATTGCCTGAGTCTTAACGCAGATAAATACATAAACCCAACTCATTATATAAGAGCTAAAAGCAGAATGCAAAAAGCTAATATTTTGATTATTAATCACATAATCTTGATTTATAAAAATATTTAACAGACTTAATATAAAACACAGTTCAAAAAAAAAGACCCGCCGATAACGTACGGCAGGTCTTTTTTAATAACATTGAGGCTGAGCCCTAAATTTACAGCGAAAATAATTTATAAGCCAAAGAAAGACTGAACAAGCTTACACGGGTATGAGATGCATCATTGCCGTAAGCAATTTTATTAAGGCCGCCTTCATATCGCAAGTCAACCGAAAAGCTTCTGATATCCACGCCTGCACCTACCT
>NZ_JBFUKF010000841.1:0-937 GCF_056400985.1 Mucilaginibacter sp. P4_G9
ATAATAAACAGTTGGCGAAAGTTTAATGCCGACTTTATCAAATCCTGTAACATCAACCAGTTCGTGCATAAAGCTGTTAAAAGCTCATTAAATGTTGAAGTATTCCCGCTAAGGAGCACAGGAAAAGTTACGTAGTACCCAACTTTACTGCAATAATCGAAAAACCTCTCTACAGTTAAGTAGAGAGATTTTTTTTGTAAAACATCAAAAGATTGACCACCAGCTTTTGGAATCAGAATTAAATCGTTTCGAAATAATTGGGGTTTAAGTTGAAGAACCCACTAAATCAATTTTTAGCGAACTATTTATTTCGAAGGAGCATAAGCGCCCGTAGTTAACCAGGTGATCCACGCCTTTTTTAATGCCGGATGGCTAAGCCGGAACGCATCAACTAAATCAGCGGCAATCTCGCTTGATCTCTGTTTACCAACTTTCTCAGGTATAAAAGATCTTAAGTGTGTTCAAATTGACCGTCAGCATAACACTGGTAAAGCCTCTACAACTTTACATTTTTACTTACGCGAATATCTCTGGATGAACTGCCTATCAGAATATTATATTGACCAGTATCAGCAACCCATATATTCTTTTTTTCATCATAGTAAGAAAACGAATCCTGATTAAGAGTAACGCTAATCTCTTTGCTTTCTCCAGGTTGCAAAAACACCTTTTTAAACGCTTTTAGTTCTTTACCAGGGCGATCAACAGATGGTTTGGCTTGTTTTACGTATAACTGTGCTACTTCAGCACCTGCAAGCTTACCGGTATTTCTTATCATAAATTTAACTACTGCTTTTTTACCTGTACCTTTTTGCACAGTAAGCTTACTATAGTCAAATGTGGTATATGATAAACCATGCCCAAAAGCAAACTGGGGTTCAATTTTATAGGTATCAAAATACCGGTAGCCTACAAATATGCCTTCATTATAATGTAC
>NZ_JBFUKF010000842.1:0-934 GCF_056400985.1 Mucilaginibacter sp. P4_G9
CAGCAAAACCCATCTACCCAGGTTTACCGCACTTATCACTCAGCTATCGACCTGATGGACAAGGGTAAATACGTGGCCGCCGCCGAGCAATTTCGCCTTGTTGAAACATCCCGGCTTAAAACAACCACCCAACCGCAGTTTGAATCAGACCTATCGCTGGTTAAAGAAAACAGCCAGTATTACGAGGCTTTCTGTGCCCTTAATTTGAATAACGATGATGCCGAAAGCATGTTTTTTCGCTTCATTAAAGAGCATCCCGAAAACCCGCTTACCCGGCAGGCTTATTTCCAGATTGGTAAATCGTACTTTAAACAGGGTAATTTCGAAAAATCTTTAGAATGGTTTAACAAGGTACAAGCCGGCGAACTTAACGGGCACGATAATACCGAATACAAATTTCGCAAAGGTTATGCCTATTTCTTCATCGGTAATTATAAAGAAGCCCAACAGCTTTTTGCCGAGGTGAAAGCCAAGAAAACCGAATTTACCGAGGACGCAACCTATTATTTCGCCTATATAGCCTATCTGAATAAAGATTACCACCTGGCTTTAGTAAATTTTGAAAGGCTAAAAAACTCTAAAAAATACGAGAATAGCTATCCTTACTACATATCTGCCGTTTACTTTTTAGATAAACGCTATGATGATGTGATCCATTATGCTGTGCCTATTGTGAACAGCACACATCAGCAAAACGAAACCGAAATGCTGCGTATTATAGCAGCATCGTACTTTGCCAAAACCGATTACGATAACGCGGTTAAATACTACGGCCGTTTCCAGGATCGCGACCAGGGCCGTACGCAAAACACGCAGGATAGTTACCAGATAGGTTATACTTTTTACAAAGTGGGCAACAATGCCCAGGCCGCTACCGAACTTGAAAAACTGGTAGAGCAAAAAGATGTATACAGCCAGAGTGGTAATTATACAC
>NZ_JBFUKF010000843.1:0-928 GCF_056400985.1 Mucilaginibacter sp. P4_G9
GTTCCAGATACTGCGTTTATGTTTGGTTGCAAGGCGTATTACCTGCATGGTTAGCGTACTGCCGCCACTGGTAACCTTTTTGGATAATATGTTGTGTTTAAGGGCACGACCAAATGCAAGGGCGTCAAAACCGGGGTGATGTTCAAATCGTTTATCTTCAAAAGCAATAATACACAGTTTGAATTTTTCGGGCACACTATCATTATAAGGAAATCGCCACTGACCATCTGATGCGATGGATGCTCCCAATAACTCACCCTGATCATCATCGATTACATAGGATGTAGGGCTTTTAAATAATGGCTTGGGCAAACAAAACCCGAACAATAAGGTTAAAACAGACAACAATACAAGCAGAAATATTATTTTTGGCTTTTGTAAGTAAGTTTTAATTCGTTTTAATACAGCTTGCATCAAAATATTTTCGATAAAGATATATCTAAAGCTTTATACTGATATCATATCCGTAACCGGATAGCTTGATAAAAAACAATAAATGGGCATACAAAAACTATCAATTATAATTCCGGCTTATAACGAAGGTAACACCATCCACTTGATTTTGGATAAAATTAAATCGGTTAATCTTACCAACGATATCCAAAAAGAGGTGATCATTATAAACGATTGCTCAAAGGATAATACCGAGTTGGCCATTAATGCTTACCAGCAAGCCAACCCCGGTCTTAATATTCAATATTTTAAACACGAAGTTAACAAGGGTAAAGGAGCTGCCCTGCACACCGGCATATCCAAAGCCACAGGTGATTATCTTATCATTCAGGACGCTGATTTAGAGTATGATCCCGCTGAATACAATGACCTGCTTAAACCCGTAGTTAACGGTTTTGCCGATGTAGTTTATGGGTCGAGGTTTATGGGGAGCAATCCGCATAGGATATTGTTCTTTTGGCATACTATTGGTAAC
>NZ_JBFUKF010000844.1:0-926 GCF_056400985.1 Mucilaginibacter sp. P4_G9
CTATAATACTTACCCGTAATGTTTTGTGGGCTGCCGGTGTAAAAGGTGAGGTACCTGCGGGGTTGCCTGAACAGAGCATTGCCAGGGGAAACCGGATACAGGTAGACGAAGTAAGCAGGGTAAATGGTTACGCCAATATTTTTGCCATAGGCGATGTGGCAGCCATGATAACTCCCGAAACCCCAAACGGGCATCCGGGTGTGGCTCCGGCAGCTATACAGCAGGGCGAATGGCTTGCCAAAAATTTGGTTCGTATTTTAAGCGGGGAAGCTGGAGTTCCGTTTAAGTACAAAGATAAAGGCTCTTTAGCAACCATAGGTCGAAACAAGGCTGTTGCCGATTTAGGTAAGATTCATTTACAGGGTTTTGTTGCCTGGTTGCTTTGGGGTTTTGTGCATTTAATGTCCTTAGCTGGTTTTACCAATAAGGGAACAGTGTTTTTTAGCTGGGCCATCAATTATTTTGCTAAAAACAGCGATAACAGGTTAATAGTGCGATATTTTGATATAGAAACCCGCATGACCGATCCGGAATCCAAATAAAAAAGGCACCAGTTTTAAAACATTGTAGCACTTATTTTATTAATAAAAAAGTAAGCGCCTATGGATCTGTTTGTTGTAATTACTTTATTGGTTATTGTAAGTGCCTTTTTCTCCTATATAAATGCACGTTTCATTAAACTTCCAGGTACTATAGGTACCGTTTTGATAGCAACCATTGTGTCAATTGTTATATTGATTGTTGATAAGTTAGATCCTTCTACAGCTAAATATTTAACCACACTCGCCAAAAATATCGACTTCTCCAAAGTGGTGCTTAATGTTATGCTGGGGTTCCTGCTTTTTTCAAGCGCGTTCAACCTTGATGGTGCAAAGCTAAAAAGAGAAATGCGCCCGGTGTTTATATTAAGCACATTGGGGGTATTG
>NZ_JBFUKF010000845.1:0-919 GCF_056400985.1 Mucilaginibacter sp. P4_G9
CTTTTTAACTGAAGTGTTTTTTTCGTTCAGCGTTATTCTCTGTCCAAATCCTTTTGCACTTACCTGTGCAAGAGCTATGATGAGGATGAACGTGGTTAGTTTCATAATCAATAGCAATTTATGTGGCAGCCATAGGGACGGCACACCACGTTTTAAAGCATTTAATTTCATACTTTTGTAATGTTTGGGGTTAATACGTAAAAAATAGACTCTAATTTGTTTTTATCTTTCCGCTATCCGGCGGATAGAAAGGGTTAACTCAAACTTGCCGGACGGTGGGCCAACACTTTCCGGCTTATTTTTTTAACCCCTGATTAATCATTCGTGTAAAATTTCTTTCATTTTTCTGGTTTAATCGGTTTATTAATTGGTTTATTGGGTAGTATTTATTAGGCTTTTATGGGGTAACAATAATTTTCTTATCCTCAAGCCTGAAGTTTATTCTTGTGAACTTTAAAATATCAAGAACCTCTGAAGCACTAATGTTTCGATGGATTTTTCCTGTAAATGTTCGGGTTGGAATTTTCCCTTCATATTCAATTTTTACTTCGTATGCTCTCGCCACCTGTCTCATAACTTCTCTCAGGTCGGTCTGATCATAACTAAATAATCCATTTTTCCAGGCAATGGCTTGTTCTACATCTGCACCACTGTTTATTTTAATATTGTTTGAATCAAATCTAATTTGGGCTTGCTGTCCTGGTGTAAGCAGAGTAGTCTGATCAGCCTTACTTATTTTTATACTTCCTTCCAATAGTGTCGTTCTCATTTGCGCCTCATCAGCGTATGCATTGATATTAAAGTGCGTGCCGAGCACCTGAACGGTTTGTCCGTGAGTAGTCACCGAGAACGGCTTAGCTTTATTATGGGCAACTTCAAAATACACTTCGCCTGTAACTTCCACTTTTCTATCCTTGCC
>NZ_JBFUKF010000846.1:0-919 GCF_056400985.1 Mucilaginibacter sp. P4_G9
CATCAACTATCTGTACACATCAAAAATTACCTTGTGGTATAGTGGTGCTGTTTGGGTTTATCTTTGCTTTGCCCTGATGGTTTTAGTTGGGAGTTTTATAAAAAAGGTAAATGTGCTTAACGTATTTTTGGCGTCTGTTGCATCGGTATTGATTCACTGGCTCATTATCGATCTGCCATTTTTATATGGCACCATGTACCCGCATACTTTAGTAGGTTATGGTCAATCGTTAATTAATGCTATTCCGTTTGAAAAGAACATGGTTTTAGGAGACCTGTTATTTGGTTTTCTGTTGTTTGGCGGTTTTGAACTGGCAAAAAGTAAGTTTGCTTTTTTGCAAACCCAAAAGCAGCTGGCTCTTTAAACTAAAATAATTAAATGGAAAGCGATCTGCCATAATGCAGGTCGCTTTTTTTATGGGCTGTAAAAGCCAAAAGCGTAAAGCACAAGGCTAAAAGTAATTTTAGAATGCAAATACTTTTTGGATTGGGTTGAAATATTAAAGTGTGATATAAATTAATGTATGAAAAGCTTAGTAGTGTTAACAGGAGCGGGGATTAGCGCTGAGAGTGGTTTAAAGACCTTTAGAGACAGCGACGGCCTTTGGGAGGGTTACAATATACAGGATGTGGCTACACCCGAAGCATGGGCGTATAACCCGGTAATGGTGCAGCAGTTTTATAACGAGCGGCGCAAGTCGGTATTGGAGGCAAAGCCCAATGCGGCCCATTACGCTTTAGCCAGGCTGGAAGAGCAATATAATGTAACCATTATCACCCAAAATATAGATGATTTGCATGAAAGGGCCGGCTCCACTAAAGTAGTTCATTTGCATGGTATTATTACCCGTTCGCAATCAAGCATCAATCCAGCACTTACTTATCCTATTGATGGATGGGAGATAAGGATGGATGCTGTT
>NZ_JBFUKF010000847.1:0-918 GCF_056400985.1 Mucilaginibacter sp. P4_G9
CCCTTGAGCCACGCAGAGCATTAACAATAGGATTTACCAGGCCGTTTTTAAAACAGCAGATGGACTATCCAAGATTTTTAGGTTATGACTTTGTATCGCACCTCAACTCCGAGTTGCGCCAGGTTATAGGGTACAATTCCCGCACACCTGAAAACCTAAATGAATTTTATCAGCCGGCACATTTAAGAATGTACCAATGCGACCAGGGTTAACTTAAGTCTTAATTTATCCATCATCTAACTTACGGCTATGCAAAAAAATAAAACTCCTTTAAAATCCATTGGTGGATATTTAGAGCTCGAGTTACCCCATGGTAATGAATATTATCCCAATCTTATTCATCTAAATACCGGACGCAATKCTTTAGAGTATATACTAAGGCAAAAGGGATATACAAAAATATATATACCCTATTTTACCTGTGATGTTTTGCTTGAGCCTATCACAAAATTGGGTATTAAACATCAGTTTTACTCAATTGATAAGCAATTTGATCCGGTAATAGATTTTGATATTGAACCAGATGCATGCTTTCTGTACACCAATTATTTTGGAATTAAACAAGAAAAAGTAATAGAACTTAGTTATAAGTTTACAAACCTGATAGTGGATAATTCCCAGGCTTTTTTTTCTGAACCATTGCCTGGCATAGATACTTTTTATTCATGCCGCAAGTTTTTTGGAGTTTCAGATGGAGCCTACCTCCAGATTAGAAGGAAATTACCTAAAAAATTACCGCTCGATACCTCAATACATCGTTTTTCGCACCTCATAAAAAGTATTGATTTTGGTATAGAAGCAGCTTATTCAGATTTTAAAGACAACAATAAGGATCTGGATAATAATGAGATTAGGACAATGTCGACGGTGACCCAAAAAATTCTGTCGAGTATTGATTATGATGAATGCGCCAAAATC
>NZ_JBFUKF010000848.1:0-916 GCF_056400985.1 Mucilaginibacter sp. P4_G9
CAACCGGGTCAATACTTTTTTGTCCGTCTTTCCCGTAATACTTAGCGGTAGACGCATATAAAAACTGAAGATCTAGTGTTTCTTTCAGCTTTCGGTATATATTGTCTGCCGGAACACGGTCGGACAATTGGAAATTGGTAAAGAGTTTCTCTTGATAGTGCTTCTTTCCTTGCATGACGTTAAGATACTAAAAATCAATATCTTAACATAAATTATTGCGAAATAGTTGACGAGTTGTGCAACAGCCACCTGGAGGCTTGCGGCAGCGGAAAAAAGTTCTTGCGGGAGCTTGGGGGAGATTTAAAAGATCGCAATTTTTTGTCTTTACCAATTGCTGCACATCTTCCAAGAATGTAATATCTTTAGACAGCATTTTAAAATAATAAAAAAATCCATCACTTTAATGTTCGTCATAACGATTGAAAAAAATACTAAGCTTGAGGATATTGAAACTTATTACGACAGACTCAATGATGCAAAGGTTGCCGATGTTTCCGTCGATATATTGATTCCCAAAGAACTGCGAAATTATTACCTCGGTTTAGTACCCGCAATATTGCAATTCATAGTAACTTGGGTAAGATATTCTAAAGCTGGAAAGTTATTAATAGATATAGATGACTTATCAGAGGACAATTTAGATGATCTATACAAGAACGAACTTATCTTTCCTGCTGTAGTACTGGTTTGGAATAAGACTGGCGTATTTACCAAAAGCGGTGTTAACCTTAGGGGAAAACTAAATGGCAAAAATAGAGAGATAAGAGATAGAATGCTGGCCGGGAAAACTCTACCTGGTCATAAGTTATTATTAACTGATTTTGATCATCTAAGCAATGATAACTTATTACCCTGTTTTGGTGATCGTTTTGAATTCGTTTCTTCGAGGTCGCAACTAAGTACCGCTATTGAACAA
>NZ_JBFUKF010000849.1:0-911 GCF_056400985.1 Mucilaginibacter sp. P4_G9
GGTTAGGACCATTAAATGCTGTTTTAGCAGCCCCGGCAAGCCAGGTATAATTAAAAAGTTCAAAATAGCGCTCATCGGCCAATACCACATTGTCCTGTAGTTTGAATTTAACAGGAACGCCAGACTTAGCCGGTACAAGTACATTGGGTTGATACAAACTGAAAAACGGGGCAGCTATTGCAACGCCGCTTACTTCTGTCCTTACAGCCTCGGGCAAAGGACCGCAAACACCTCGTTTATAAGATGGTTCGCCTGCGAAGGTATAATTAKAAATAATCCGGTAAACGCGGTCGCGATCCTTAAACGACTGGTTAAATGTAAAATCGAAATGCACAATCAAATAAATAACCAATGCCGAACTGATGCCAATGGATAAACCAATAACATTAACGAACGTGAAAAATTTGTGTCGCCAAAAGCTACGCAGGGCTATTTTTAAATAGTTTTTAATCATTTTCAGTTCATTAGTTCAATCGTTCATTAGTTCATTGGTGGTGTTGGTCATTTGTTTTTAGCATTTGTTTTTAACACATCAACATCAATCAAACAAGACCAATGAACCAGTGAACAAATGAACAAACCTATTCGCTCCTCAAACTCTTAACCGGGTTTGCCGATGCTGCTTTGATGGATTGAAAGCTGATAGTTACAAAAGCAATCACCAAAGCAATGATGCCAGCCATTACAAACACCCACCATTGTATACTGACGCGGAAAGCAAAATCAAGCAACCATTTACTCATGGTATACCAGGCTACCGGCAGGGCAATTACAGAGGCAATAAGCACCAGCTTCAAAAAGTCTTTTGATAGTTCGGTTACTATTTGCGGGATGCTGGCGCCTAATACCTTGCGCACCCCAATCTCTTTAACCCTTTGTGTAATGGTAAATGCCGACAAGCCAAATAACCC
>NZ_JBFUKF010000850.1:0-902 GCF_056400985.1 Mucilaginibacter sp. P4_G9
CGCTCGCAATGACATGGGTGTTGTGAGGTGGTAAACCCAACACATCATCCCTATTTTTTCCAGAATTACCCTGGTGGATACTCGCAATGACTGTCTTTTTTTATTTTTAGACAGCTTTTTAGAATTCAAATAATCGTTTACACCGGATTAAAATGAAAGAAACCACAATCCAAACATTACATCCTGATAGCAATAAAAAGAATAAAATTATTTCTGCCGAAAAGTATGAAATAATAAAGGCGGCTATATTGCAAATTTTGCAAACCCAAAGCCTTACCCATACCCAGCTGATGCAGGCGCTTCACGATAAAGTTCACCCCTCGTTTTCGGGCAATGCGCATTGGTACGGCGAGACCGTAAAGTTGGACCTTGAAGCCCGTAAAATAATTAAACGGGATACCGCCAAACCGCCAGTTTACAGCATTGATACCGCTTAAACCTCCTGCTTAAATTTACCACCAAACATTATCCTCCAGCCAGGTTTTATTTTCTGTTGATTAGCGACTTATAATGTTTTTCTATCGGTGCAAACGGACCATATTTGCGTTGTTCTTTTGTAAACAAATGGTCGGCATATGGGCCAAATGGATAGTCATAGGGTTTGGCAGACAAATTTGGCCAGTCTGCGCTGATATTTTTAAAAGGGTGGTATTGCGAATTAACAAAAGCCGCTACATCCCAGGCTTCCTGGTTGGTAAGTTGTTTGTTTTTATAACTGGCCCCAAAAGGCATGTTGTTTTTTACATAACCCGCAAATTTCGAAATGCTATAAATACTGGCTCCTATATTATAGCTATGCCTGCCCCAAAGCGGTGGATATGTATATGCTGTACCCGCCGCATTTAAAACCCCCATTCCATTTTTACCATGGCAGGCTCCACATTTAGATGCGTACACCATCC
>NZ_JBFUKF010000851.1:0-902 GCF_056400985.1 Mucilaginibacter sp. P4_G9
GTGTAGTAACAACCGAAGCGGAATTTACAGCTAAAATTACCGAAGAACTTGAAACAATGATGGTACAGGATTCTGAACGCAAATTGCAGGATGATATCTACAAAGTAAGCATTGCTAAAGTTGACTTTAATTTACCTGACGAATTTTTAAAACGCTGGTTAAAAGCTACCAATGAAAAACTGACTGCAGAAGAGCTGGAAGGTGGTTATAATGATTTTGCTCAAAACCTTAAATGGACTTTGATTGAAAATAAAATAATTACTGATAACAAAATCGAACTTAAGTACGATGAAGTTTTCGCTTTGGCTAAACAACGTTTAGATCAGCAATTCAGAATGTACAGCCCGCAACCGATCCCCGAAGATCAGTTAGCGCAGTACACTGTTCAATACCTGCAAAACAAAGAGAATGCTAATAAAATATTTGAAGAAGTAAAAGCATTAAGAGTATTTGACTTTATTAAAGGTGTGATCACTTTGGATAAACAAGATATCCTGTTTACCGATTTCAATAAACTAGTTTCTGAAAAATAGGCCCGCTCTAAATCTACCCTGCCGGTTGGCGAAGAGACCTTAAGAAGCGATATATAATTTACCAAAAGCAACTCACAAGGTTGCTTTTGGTGTATAATAGCATATTGCATAAAAAGCACTCATAAAAAACACGTCATTGCGAGTGGTAAAATCCGTGGACTCTGAAGGGGGAATGACGTTACTAAAAGGGCTGTCATGCTGAGCCTGTCGAAGCATAGCGGGCAAAGGCCCCTCCGCACGAGTCTTCGACAGGCTCAGACTGACAGGCCTTTACACCTTGAAAGTCTAATACGTCATGGGTAGGTACGAAGCAATCCAAAACTATGCAGATCGGATTTGCAAAGCTACGCTGTAAGGCGGGTATTGCTT
>NZ_JBFUKF010000852.1:0-891 GCF_056400985.1 Mucilaginibacter sp. P4_G9
ACGTACTTAAACTTGACGCTATTTTTAATTCAAGTTTTCGCGAAATTCAATTCGGTTTCAGATATGTGGGTTTTTACGACAGATATCGTTTCAGAATTGAAAAAGGCCTATTACATTTTGATATAGTTAGTGTGGGGCAGTTTTACAATAGTTTGTTTGTGGAACCAATTGAAATTAAACTTGGAGAAAAATATAACTTTATTATAGTAGTAAAAGGTGATAAGTTTAGTTTTATATGTAACGGAAAAGTTATAATGACTATTACCGACAATTTGAAATTGTATAAATATGGTGCTGTAGCTTTAATACTTTGGGATGACAGTGGTAAAAGTAACATACAGGCGTCTTTTGAAAATATTGAATATAATTTAATAGCCTAATTTATAGAGTAGCTATTGCAGTCTCAATATCTTATAATAACTAATACAATATTCTATGAATATCTTAATTGAAAATGCTGGGTTTGTTAATAAGGGAGCCGAATTAATGTTACGCTCCGTTATGAAAAAGACCAAAGAAAAATATCCTAACAGGCAGTGTGTTATTAGCCCAAATACGACTGGTGGTAATGTTACTCAGGCAATAGGCGAAGGTTTATATATATACAAAGATCAGAGTTTTTTTAATTTCTTTCCTCAAAAGCTATTGTCAAAATTATTTTTTGTAAAAACAGGTAAGATTGATATGTTGCTGGATGCCGGAGGTTTTCAATTTTCTGATCATTGGGTGCCGGGCTATAGCGAAGCTTCCAATAAACGCGTAAATAAGTATTACAGCGATTTAAAAAAGAGTGGTGCCAAGTTGGTTTTTTTACCGCAAGCTTATGGCCCCTTTACTCACCCTTTAGCTATTGAACGAATTAAGATTGTTTATGATAACGCGGATGTACTG
>NZ_JBFUKF010000853.1:0-891 GCF_056400985.1 Mucilaginibacter sp. P4_G9
TAAAAATAGCGGGGGGCGTGTCTTTTTTTTGCCCGATTATTTTTTTTAAGCTATTAGCAAAAATATCGGCATCGGCCCTGTCGGCTTTATTGATAATAAATGCATCAGCAATTTCCATAAGACCCGATTTGATATGCTGGATCTCATCACCCGCTTCGGGTACCAGTACCACCAGGGTAATATCGGCCAGGCCCGTTATCTCAATTTCCGACTGGCCAACACCAACTGTTTCTATCAAAACATAATCAAACCCGGCAGCCCTTAATACATCGGTCATCTCGATAGTTTTGGCCGAGAGCCCCCCTAAAGATCCACGTGTTGCTAAAGAGCGTATAAAAACATCAGGATGGTTAAAATGTGATGCCATCCTTATCCTATCGCCAAGCAGCGATCCAAAGTTAAATGGCGAAGTGGGGTCGATTGCCAAAACGGCTATTTTATTGCTATCCTTTAAAAGTACATCTATCAAGGCATTCACGAGAGTGCTTTTGCCCGCTCCCGGCGGGCCGGTAATACCAATTATAGGACAGTGCTTATTAAATGTAAGGCTTTTTAATAGTTCGTGGCTATTGGCAAGATCGTTTTCAACAATGGTTAATGCACGGGCAAGCGATCTGAACTTGGTTGGTGATAATAACATGTTTTAAAAATTCCTTAACCCGGTGTATTTATTGTATTTTATTAAATATATAATAAATTAAATTATATAATAAATATATTTGAGCAGTTGATAATACTTTAAATATATAAACATTATGAAAAAAATCCTTTTTGTATCAGCGATGCTCTTAGCTTGTGTCTGCTCCAAAAATCATAACTCTAATATAAATACTAAAAACTATATTGTTGTAGCTAAAGTAAATCCATTCAATACGTATGGTGCCGTTTCTG
>NZ_JBFUKF010000854.1:0-886 GCF_056400985.1 Mucilaginibacter sp. P4_G9
GATCAGATTTTGTCCGAAAAGTATTTTGTTGTTCTTAAACCTGTATTTAGCCAACGTTTTTAATGGCTCTTTGGCTTTTATGCCTGTTTGCTGATCAATGGTGGTCATGATACAGCGGGCACATAATTTGGCGCCATAAAAACTAATACCGGCAATACTCATTTGGTTCATCAGGTCCTCTTCAAAAGGCTGCCCGCCGGTGAAAACAATGTTAGGGCGAAACCTATTCATAGGCAGCGCATCCTGCAGGCGGGTATTCAGTTCATTTAGCGACGCCTGGCCTATTAGCAGGAAAGGGTAGGCATCAGCAAAAGAGGTGATGATACCCGGGGGCGCATAGTGTTGATCAACCTCGCGTTCAGTTTCATCCGGCATAAAAACCAGCCTGCATTTTAAACCCAAAACCCTGGTAAACCATTCATCAAACTCGTCACCAACATACACGCCTGTACAGGTATCGTCCCAGATCACTACATTGTGTTTGGTTTGCTCCTGGTATCCAAAAGGTATTTTAACAGCACCATTTAAATGGTGACTAACCAATAAACCATCGTCTTCAATCTGCACCTTTATCAGGGCCATCTGTGCGTGCACCCGCTGGGTAATAAAGCGGTTTTGTTCGTCAACCAGCATCCAGCGCCTGTCGTACTTAAAGCCGCGCGAGGTAACTTCTGCTTTGGTAACAGCTATTCCGCCTAATGATTTAATGGGATAAATATACAGTTCGCTTATCTGGAGCATAAAGGTTGATGGTGATGAGGTAAAAATAAGAAAAATTGTGCTGAAAGTATTGCTGCCGGGTAACTGTTTATAGAGGAGCATTATTCAATTTTATCAAATTGAATAATCCTGTAAATCCGGCCCTTTCCTTAAATCGTGTAAAAAC
>NZ_JBFUKF010000855.1:0-881 GCF_056400985.1 Mucilaginibacter sp. P4_G9
ACTTCAGCTTATGAACGCTACACAGTGCTTGTTGAACAGGTAAAAGCATACGGCGAATCATTCAGAATAGCCGAGATCCGCTTCAACGCAGGTGTGTTAACCTCATATGATTTTGTACTGGCTAAAAACAACCTCGACAGATCGAAAATAAACCTTATTAACGCCCGCTACGATTGTTACATCTACAATAAAATACTGGATTATTACCAGGGCAAGTTAGCGCTGTAAAAGCTGCCGGATTTATAAAAACGTTCTGTTTTTGTCGCAAAAAAATTCATAATATCCGGTTTATAAAGTTTTGCTTAGGGGCAAGCTTTATAAACCGGATATTTCTGATTTATGTGGAACTATATTATCCACTTTTGCATTCTCTTATTAATTATTATAATATTTTTGCCTTCGAAAACATAATCCCTTGAAAAATGAAAAAATCAATCTTAATTACGTTCACTATTTGCATGCTAACCGTAGGTATGGCATCAGCACAAGTATTGCCAAGTTTTTCTTTTGGTGCAAAAGCAGGATTAAACTTCTCCAGCTTTCCCTCAAATGGAAAATATGATAATAGCAATAAAGCCGGTTACCTGGCAGGCGTATGGGCAAGGGTAGGTGGTCTTGGTTTTAATTTTCAGCCTGAAATGTATTTTACTTCAAAAAATATAGATGTTAAGGATGACCAGGGAAATATTAATAAGGCAAAATTTACCAGCCTTGATGTGCCACTGTTATTAGGTGCAAAAGTTGGCGCTTTTGGTTTAGGCGGACGTTTCTACGGAGGGCCTGTTTTTTCATTCGCTATAAATAAAGACCAAAATCTTAGTGGTGCCACCAAAGAGGCAACCAGTTTAAACTACAAGGATGCCAACTACGGGATCCAGGTA
>NZ_JBFUKF010000856.1:0-876 GCF_056400985.1 Mucilaginibacter sp. P4_G9
GGGCTATAAAGCAAACTACCTGGCAAGCAATAGTGATGAACAAAACCGTGGCTATGACCAGCCCGATCAAAAACTGATTGACGAGGCGGTAGCGCTTGCAAAAAACAGTGATGTTGCTATTTTATGTATCGGTTCCAACCGTGAATATGAAAGTGAAGCCCATGACCGTAAAAGCCTGGACCTGCCTTTTGGGGAGCAGGCACTGGTTAACGCGATTACAGCGGTTAATGCTAATACCATTATTGTAATCATGGCCGGTGCCCCGTATAACCTGAATGAAATAAAAAAATCCAACCATGCGGTTGTTTGGTCGTGGTTTAACGGCTCGGAAGCCGGCAATGCCCTGGCCGACGTATTAAAAGGTGTTGTAAACCCATCAGGCAGGTTGCCATTTACTTTCCCGGTATCGTTAAAAGACTCCCCTGCTGCTGCTTTAAATACTTATCCGGGTAAAGGCGCAACGGCCGAATATAAAGAGGGCATACTGGTAGGCTACCGCTGGTACGATACCAAGAAAATTGAACCGGAATTTCCTTTTGGTTACGGACTTTCCTATACTAATTTTTCGATAAGCCATTTTTCGGCCGACAAAAAAAGCTATAAAAAGGATGAAATAATCCGAGCGAAATTCACCATTAAAAATACAGGAAGCAGATCCGGTGCCGAAGTTGTGCAATTATATGTAAGCGACCCGGTTAGCTCTGTTTTGCGTCCTGAAAAAGAATTAAAAGCTTTCAAAAAAGTTTTTCTGGAACCCGGCGAAACGAAAACAGTTGAACTGGATGTAAAGGTTGGTGATTTGGCTTTTTATGACGAGACAAAAAAAGGATGGAATACCGAAGCCGGCGAATACATCCTTCAGTTAGGTAATTCATC
>NZ_JBFUKF010000857.1:0-870 GCF_056400985.1 Mucilaginibacter sp. P4_G9
GCCATTAAAAAGGAGACTACTGACATTGATAAATTGATTGGGCCCAAATGTAACAGATGCTACTGTTACAGATTGGGCCGATGTTAATGTTAAGATTGGCTGATTAATAAAAAGACCTAATGCACTAACCCCAAATCGTACCACATCCGTATTACGGTTCTGGCCGGGATAATCAAGTACAGGCAGYCCTCCGCTAAGCCAGTTAAGCGGGCTGGCCCAATTTGATGAAATAGCGCCGGTCCAATCATAAGTGGCTGCTTTAATATTATTAAAACCGGTTACCGTTAAAAGGAAAAGCAATACCATCTTTTTGAGTCCGATTTTCATATTTGAATTTATAATGAGTTTGAAAATAGATTTCCGGATACTGTTTATTTAATAAATTGATATTAGATACACTGGTTAAAGTCAGGGAGATATAATAGATATATTTCTTAATACTTATAGAATTTATACGCATAGTTGTTGTTGTATGTTGTAATAATTAATTGTTTTTTTATAGATTATTGCTTAAATAATGCGTGGTTAAAAAGTGTTATCCTTACAGTTAAAAAAGAGGTGCACGGCGGGTAGGATAGTGATAACCCGCTGTGAAATTTAATAAAATGAAGAGGAAGTAACCCGCAATAAATGAAATGCCGAATATAAACCAGCGTTTATTGGCTCCGGAGGAAGAAGGAAGGGGATTTTAATAAAAAAAATCTCTTTAAGCCATTAAGCCTGAAGAGATTTTTGTTTGCGATATAAGTGCACTGCAGCAAATATTCCTGCCATAACAACCAGTGCAATTACCCAGGTATCAAGCGGGCATTTATTGTCATATGGATCTTCGCCATTACAACCTATATCGCTTTGCGCATGGCTCATTAT
>NZ_JBFUKF010000858.1:0-867 GCF_056400985.1 Mucilaginibacter sp. P4_G9
CGGCAAAACTGGTAAAGTATATTAAAACGGTAGTAAAAATGGAATTTAAAAACCAAAAAGGTTTAATTTAATAAAAATTATACCCCTTTGTTGTAAATTCAATTTAAAATAAAGTTTTTAAAGAATTGTTAATAATTGATCAGCCAATTATTCTGCAACCTCCAAACCGGGGTCAATGTCACTAAAATCTTCATCCACAGGCATTGGCCCGGCATGAGGAATTAACCTGAATACGTCTTTACTTACAATGCGTTGCAGGCAAATGTCTATTAGTGTAGTACTATTAGGTTTAATTACATTTTTAAAAAATTCGTTATCAGCTTTTATTTTAAAAGGCACATACCGTACAAAACCATCATCAGGGCGCGGATTAACTAATATACCCAACTTATCTACCCCTTTTTGCTCGGCACGTATTTCATGGCCATCATCATAAACAGGTGCAGAATAGTTCATAACATCGTAATTTACAAAATACGTTACCGTTTCTGGCGACAGCCTGTTTTGTTGCCTGTCTACAAAAAAGCCCTCGGGTAAGTGATTGGGATTATCATCGTCGCCGGCAGTAAAAATAAGATCATAATCTTTTATTGCATAATCTTCAGAATCGTGAACCCGAAAGATTACCATCGAAAACCTGTCATGAATAAAATATCTTTTGAAAAGTGCAAAAGGCCCGCTTTCTACCTTCTCTACCAATTCTTTAGCCTGCACTGCTAAAGTTGCTGCGTTAAAGGTTTGTATTAAAGCATTGTAATCATCAGTGCTTTTAACGGCAATACAACTTAATATGGCGTTTATTAATTCGGCGGTTTCAACTGTATCGCCGGCGGGAGTAGCTTTGGGGCTTGCCATGATCCCCATAGT
>NZ_JBFUKF010000859.1:0-866 GCF_056400985.1 Mucilaginibacter sp. P4_G9
ACTGAGAACGATGCGGGGCTTCACGGAGACCCAAAACAGAATCAGTGATATTGCGGTAGTCAGTTGTTCGCAAGGACAGCAGACGAAGGCTTATCGGTCATCTTACACAAAACTTGGTGCTACTGGGAAACTACGGTGGAACAGTGGTTTGGAAACGGGAGTTCAAATCGCAAGAGGAGACTCCCGTTTTCGCTTTTACAAGGTTTTTTTGTTCATAATAGCATTTTCATTTTGAACAAACCTTAAAAAACCTAATTTAGTAGGATATGAATAAGGACGGCCCGCGCAACCAGAAGAAGATATTCGTTTTAGATACTTCAGTGATCCTTTACGATCATAATGCCTTTCAAAACTTTCAGGAGCATGATGTAGCCATACCTATACAGGTATTGGAAGAGCTTGATAATAAAAAGAACGGCAACGATACCCGTAATTTTGAGGCACGCAGCTTTATCCGCCTGATGGATGACCTGTCAAAAAACAACCTGGTGAATGAGTGGATTCCGCTTAACGGTAAAAGCAAGGGGAGTTTTAAAGTAGCCATGGATATAAAAAACATCGCTGCAGATGCCGTTGAGGTTTTTGGATCTGATAAAACCGATCATCATATTTTAAACGCTGCCTTAGGTTTGCAGGAAGAATATCCTCATAAAAAGGTGGTGCTTGTATCCAAAGACATCTGCCTTCGCCTTAAGGCTAAAGCCCTTAACCTACATGCCGAGGATTACGAAACCGGTAAAATTAAAAACCTGGCAGAATTGTATACCGGTAAAACCGATATAGATAAGGTAACCGAAAAGCTGGTAACCCTGCTTAATAAGCAAGAAAACCTACCCTCCGAAAGCCTGAACATACCGGCTTATACT
>NZ_JBFUKF010000860.1:0-865 GCF_056400985.1 Mucilaginibacter sp. P4_G9
TAGCTATACCGTAATTACTATACAGTGGATTCTGTTAGTCCTAAGATGACTTTCGGACCAAGATGTTCGGACAAAGGATAAAAGACTTTCGGACAATGGAAATGTATGTTATGCAGGGCACATTTTGATACTGCAGGGACCAGATTTGAGTAAAAAGTGTCAATTTATCAAAAACTTAAGTGATTGACAATCAGCATAATTGGTGTTCCATGTCCTGTTTTGCCAAAATCTAAAGTATTGATAATCAGCAACGAGGTGTTCCGGGGTGTTCCACCGTTCCAACGGAACGCCTGCAAAGGTATTATCTTGCCACCACCCTTTTCAACGCCATAATATACCCGGCATGCAAACCTTCATGAAAAGGCAAAAATGCAAGCGCAGTTTCAACAGAATCGATCTCGACGCCATAGCGGGTTTTCCAGGTGGGGTAATTTACAAACAGGTTGTTGTTGACATCTGTTTCCAGCTGATCGATAGTTGAAAGGAATAGTTCTTTGATGGTAGCTACATCTTCGGCCTCCACAAAAGCGGCAGGTTTGGTATCCGGGCGGTAAGGGGTGTAGTATTTATCGGCCACTAATACCGGTAAGCCTGCCCGCGTGTAAAAAATACCCTGCTGGCCCGAGATCATATGCGCTACATTCCAGATGATATTATTGTTAAAACCTTCGGGCACATGGTTAAGCTGGTGAGCGGTAAGATCTTTAACCAGGTTGAGCACCATTTCCCTGGGTTTCCTTATAATTTCTATCGATTTAAGCATTGGAGATAAATGTTTAGTTGCTGATATAACGCAGCTAAAGTAGTAAGATTTAAGGTATTATTTTATCATATTACTTAATCATGATAGGGATTGCTTTATGTG
>NZ_JBFUKF010000861.1:0-859 GCF_056400985.1 Mucilaginibacter sp. P4_G9
ATTCGGTGTTCTCGTCGGCCGATCAGCTTGCTGCGGTATCTAATCTTAAATACCCCGAAAGGTTATTACAATTGTAATAATTACTACCAACCTTATAGGATTAATTTAAAATTTGCAATCAAAAAGGCTTTTGTTGATTAATTGTATATTTTTTCAAAAAATGCAAATAAATCATATCAATTTTGTCAAATTGATTAACTTCGGCCCAACTAAATACAAAGTTCCTAATCAAGTATTCAGAACCTACAATACGTTAATTATATGAAACATAATTTTGGTGCCGGACCAGGCATTTTACCTCACGAAGTTTTAAAACAAGCTTCAGAGGCGGTTATTGATTTTAATGGTACAGGATTATCATTGCTGGAGATCTCCCATCGGTCGAAAGAATTTGAAGCAGTTTTGGATGAAGCTGTTGCATTGGTAAAAGAATTATTCAGTGTACCAGAAGGTTATTCGGTATTATTTTTACAGGGTGGTGCCAGCACGCAATTTGCCATGGCCCCTTATAACCTGTTGCCATCGGGTGGCAAAGCTGCGTACCTTGAAACAGGTGTATGGGCAAACAAAGCTTTAAAAGAAGCTAAATATTTTGGCGAAGTAGAGGTAGTAGCCTCATCAAAAGCGAGCAACTTCACCTACATTCCTAAAGATTATACTATTCCTGCTGATGCGGCTTACTTCCACATCACATCAAACAATACCATTTATGGTACACAGTTACAGGAGTTTCCTAAATCACCTATACCTGTGGTTTGCGATATGTCGTCAGATATATTTAGTCGCAAAATTAACGTTGCCGATTTTGGTTTGATTTACGCCGGCGCTCAAAAAAATATGGGCCCTGCCGGTGTTACCC
>NZ_JBFUKF010000862.1:0-855 GCF_056400985.1 Mucilaginibacter sp. P4_G9
AAATAGTGCTTGACGCTATACTAACCCAGGGCACATTACCACTGTTTTTTTATGAAGATTCGGATGTGAGCCTTGAGATAACACGCACCCTTTATAAAGCAGGCATACGCGTATTTGAGTATACCAACCGGGGTGCTGCCGCACTGGCAAATTTTAAAGTTTTAAAGAAAGCACAGCAAGATGAAATGCCCGATTTGTATTTGGGTATAGGCACCATTAAAACGGGCGCCGAAGCAGCTGCTTTTATTAGTGCCGGGGCCGATTTTATAGTATCGCCAATTATTAATCCCGAGGTGGAGAAAATAGCCAGCCAGCATAAATTGTTATGGATCCCGGGCTGTATGACGCCTACCGAGATCCATAGCGCGCAACTGCATGGAGCCGCACTGATAAAGATCTTCCCGGCCAATATTTTAGGGCCGGAGTTTGTATCGTCTATCAGGGATCTTTTTTCGGGCCAGCTGTTTATTCCAACAGGTGGGGTTGATCTGGATATCAATAACATCAACACCTGGTTTAGGGCAGGGGTTTGCGCGGTGGGCATGGGCAGCAAACTCATTAGTAAAAGTGTACTCGAAAACCGTTTGTACAATCAATTATATAACGATACTATAAAGTTGCTGGAGATAGTACAAACCTGCAAATAACCAATTTAAACCAATTATAATGAGAGAAACCAAAGTTGGAAACTACAGATGGGTGATATGCTCCCTCGTTTTTTTTGCAACGACCGTCAATTACCTCGACAGGGCTGTAATAAGTCTGTTAAAATCAAACCTTACGGTTGAATTTAAATGGGACGATGGTGATTATGCCAATATTGAAATAGCTTTTAAAATCGCATATTCCTTAGGG
>NZ_JBFUKF010000863.1:0-854 GCF_056400985.1 Mucilaginibacter sp. P4_G9
GTTTTGTAAGCGTATTTGCTCAACAAAACCAACCGGTTGAAATGGCCGATGTTTTACGCAGTTCGGGGAAAATATACGTCGTTGTGGCTACAATTGTAATAGTTTTTATCGGATTGGCGATTTACTTGTTCTCGATCGATAGAAGATTAAAAAAAATCGAAAAAGACAATTAGTCTAAAAAATTTGTCTATTGGGTTTAAACATGGTTTTTGTAATACTTTTTAAGGTGTATCTGACACACTAACTATAATATATTTGCAATATTGATAAAAATTGTACCAAATTTGCTCACTTTTTTAAGAGTTTAATATTATACAATTAATTATGGATACCAATATTTTAGTTGCCAACCAGGAAACCCACTTTTTTGGCGACGTATGTAAAAACTTTGACTATGCGGCGCAGTTTACAAAACATGATGCTGGTTTGCTCGATCAGATAAAATCATGTAACAGTGTTTATCGTTTCCGTTTCCCTATCCGCAGGGGCAATGGTTTCGAGGTAATTGACGCATGGCGTGTAGAGCACTCGCACCACCAATCGCCAACAAAAGGCGGTATTCGTTACAGCGAAATGGTGAACGAGGACGAGGTAATGGCTCTTGCCGCGCTCATGACCTACAAATGCGCCATCGTAAACGTGCCGTTTGGCGGCGCCAAAGGTGGTATCAAAATAAACCCTAAAAATTACACGGTGAGCGAGCTGGAAAACATTACACGCCGCTATACAGTAGAATTGATCAAGAAAAACTTTATTGGTCCCAGTATTGACGTACCTGCCCCTGATTATGGATCGGGCGAGCGCGAAATGAGCTGGATTGCCGATACCTATGCCACCATGAACCCCGGCCAGCT
>NZ_JBFUKF010000864.1:0-852 GCF_056400985.1 Mucilaginibacter sp. P4_G9
AAAACCCCTTCCTCCTCCTTCCCCAAGGAAGGAATCGCACATCCCCCGCTTTTTTATTTCTTCCGAACACCCAAGGTTTCAAACCCATCGCTATAGTGGACGGTCTTAATTGAATTTTAAAGCGATTTCCCTAATTGTAGCCTAAATCAATCAGAAAATGACGCCACCTTTATTCCGTTTGCTGTTTGTAACTGTTTGATATCATTTCAATTCAGGTTTTAAACGTTTCGGGTTTGCTTTTGCCCGGTTCAGTTAACAATCCCGAAACAACCCACTATCGATTGATTATATTTGTTAATATGGAAGAAAAGTTACCTTTAAAACGTTTAAACCATCTCACCTGGCTACAATCGATAATTATCGGTTTTATCTTCTATGTGGTTGTTTATAACAGTGGTACGCCAAGTCATATAATACCGTTTACGATACTTACCATGTCGGGTATCTTGCTGGTAGGATATGCCGATATCTGTTTGATGATGGTGTTGGCGAAATTTTTTTCGATCAGGTCGAAAAAATTTTCAATTTATCGCCGCCTGTTAACCTATCCTGCCAGTATCCTGATTTATCTCCTTTTAAGGCCCTGTTTTTCTTACGTGTCAGGTAAAGCATGGTCATTTTGGGAGCCCGGTTCATTCTTCGCATTTGTTGGATCAGGTATCGTCATCAATACGCTTATTACACTGATACACGATTCCGTGTTATTATACGAACATAAATTGGAAAGCGAACTGGAGCTTTCCAAGTTAAAAGCGGCCAATGCAGAAGCAATGAACCTTGTTTTAAAGCAGCAGATTCAGCCGCATTTTCTTTTCAACGCTTTGAATACACTAAAGGCGCTTTACCATAAAG
>NZ_JBFUKF010000865.1:0-849 GCF_056400985.1 Mucilaginibacter sp. P4_G9
TCCTACTATGGCTATGATCGCCAAAAAATGTCCACATATTCAAGTCACAGTAGTTGATTTAAACGAAGCTCGTATTGCTGCCTGGAACGATGAAGACGTAAACAATATACCAGTTTATGAACCTGGTTTAAGTGATGTTGTTGCCGAAGCAAGGGGACGTAATCTGTTTTTTTCTTCTGACGTAGATGCTGCGATATCTGAAGCAGAAATGGTGTTTATATCTGTAAACACCCCTACAAAAACTTATGGCGCCGGCAAAGGGCAAGCTGCAGATTTAAAATGGATAGAGCTTTGTGCCAGGCAAATTGCCCGTGTTTCAAAAAACAACAAGATTATAGTTGAAAAATCGACTTTACCTGTTAGAACGGCAAGTGCTATAAAGGATATTCTTATGCATACAGGGGATGGTTCACAGTTTCAAATACTATCTAACCCTGAGTTTCTTGCAGAAGGAACCGCTGTAGAAGATTTGGATGCTCCGGATCGTGTTTTGATAGGAGGTGATAATACACCTGAAGGTCAGATTGCCGTGCAGGCGTTAGTTGATATTTATAATAACTGGATTCCAAGAGAACGTATTTTAACTACCAACGTTTGGTCTTCTGAGCTGTCAAAACTAACAGCCAACGCTTTCCTGGCCCAACGTGTATCTTCGATTAACTCTTTAACAGAGCTTTGTGAAAAAACAGAAGCTGATATTAATGAAGTTGCCAGGGCAATTGGTACGGATAGCCGTATTGGTCCTAAATTTTTAAAAGCCTCAGTTGGTTTCGGTGGATCATGTTTTCAAAAAGATATTTTAAACCTGGTTTACATTGCCAGAAGCTATGGCTTGCAGGAAGTGGCTGA
>NZ_JBFUKF010000866.1:0-849 GCF_056400985.1 Mucilaginibacter sp. P4_G9
GCACTAAAAAGGCTGAACAAAATTTGGCCATATACAAACAGTTTATGCCGGTAAATAATCCAGGTTTTTTAGGTTCACTTGTGTTTTACTGGGGCCATAAACAGGAATATACTTCAACGTGGTTTAGTCTTTTTGACGAAAATGGCGCAGCTTCTGAAACAGTTGGTACTATGCAATACATTTGGACTTCTAAATGGCCGCAACATGCTGCCCCTCAAATTAATTATATGTTGGTTAACGATAAAGGAGCAAGAGATAATATTCTTTTTAAACCAGATACCCTTACATATGCCCGGCTTTATATGGCTAATGCAGATACCGTAGGATTATCATATAAATGGCAAATAAAACCCGAAGACTGGTATAAAACAAGCAGGGATGCCAATCAAAATAAACAAAAGCCAGTAGAGCATTTGTTTATTTCGCAGAAAAATACAACCGTTTCTTTCCGTGCACCGTTAAAAGAAGGACCTTATCGTGTATTTGTTACCGTTTATGACCGATTTGGCAATTTTTCAACCGCCAATGTACCATTTTATGTAGTTGATAATAAATGAAGGCCGAAAAAATACTAAAACCAACCAGGAAGCAGCTATTAATTTTACGGGTTATAATATTAATAGGCATTGGCAGTATGGGCTTTTTTTTAAATAGCCTGCTAAGCAGATCGGTTGCTGGCTATTTGCCGCTTTATATACTTTTAATAATAACCTTCGTTTTTACCTGCTTTAAAATACTTTACGAATGGTATCATTACTGGCATATCACAGTTCCGCCTACGCCTGCACATGAAAAAGAATATACTGTTGATATTTTTACCACTTTTTGCGCCGGCGAACCGTATGAGAT
>NZ_JBFUKF010000867.1:0-838 GCF_056400985.1 Mucilaginibacter sp. P4_G9
CAAATAGTGGGTGTTTTTCCCTATTGTTCATATATTTACGTAGGTGTATAAACCGCGAACTTTTTAACATAGATAATAAATTATGAGTCCCGATGAATTTTTGAGGAAACTTAAGCGGGAATCGGTTGATATTGAAAGCCTGACTAAGCGCAATTACTATAATCACCTTGATCATTTGTTTAAAATGATTGCTTATGATGGCGATCGCCTTAATAAAAAACACAACCTCATGATAGGCACCTATTTGCAATATATCAATAACACCAGGCAAAGCGACTTTAGGGATGATTTATCAAAAACCGAATTAGAAGAGCTTATTGAAAGCTTAAAAACAGATATAGATTGTATGATATTCAGAATAGAGAATCCATCCGGCCCCCTTAGGGAGGAGTAATTGGACGGAAACGCTATTTACGCCAATCAAAGAAACTTCCCTTTAGGGGGAGGGGACTAATGGTTATGTTTTTTATGGATATCCTTAACCAGGCAAAGTTTTTTTATGTCGGCTACATTAATAGGGAAGGGGGCATACTTAAGGCGGTTGCCAACCATCTCGGTAGTGTTATCGGAGTGTGCTATTACTTCATCCGGGCTATCGCCGGCAAGCAGGCGTTTGTACATGCGGTAGTCGCCCCACTCAATATAATAAACTTCTCCGGGCAGTATCTTTTTGTCATGGATGATCTTTAGGGCTACCCAGCAGCCGTTCTCCAGGTAAGGGTACATCGAGTGCCCCCAAACAGGTAAGGCAAAATCGCAATCTTCAATACCCGGAAAGTTCATACGCCCAACCGGGTGCGAATCATTTATATCATTATATACTTCTACACCCGATGCG
>NZ_JBFUKF010000868.1:0-835 GCF_056400985.1 Mucilaginibacter sp. P4_G9
GTTGCGCCTCATAAGGAAACTTATGCAAATAAGCTCAAAGGAGATACCACCTATCACGTAACTAAAACCAAGGGTGGTAAGCCCTCCTATTTAAAGAACGGTCTTCACCTGGCATTGCCACCATTAAAACCTGCCGTAACATCAGCCGTAAAAGTGAATGTATCGCGCTCCGACGATAAATTGCTTAATGATGTGCAATTGTACCCAAACCCCGTAACCGACCAGCTTAACCTTAAATACTCCATTAGCCGCAACTCCAACGTAACCGTTAAAATAATGGATGTTTTGGGCAATGATATTACCACCGTATTTAATCAAAGGGTTGAGGTGGGCGATCATAATATTACCTACTCTATTAACAACAAACTTAGCCGCGGCTTTTATTTTGTACGCGTAGTGGCAGGTACCGAATCGGTTATTAAACGGATCTCGGTTTTGTAGACTTTCTAAATTGCTCGTAAATTTAAATTCGCGCAAAAACTGCCCTTTTTATTTCTTTCGAACACTCAAGTTTCAAACCCATCGCTATTTGCCAATACTCGGCGTCAAACCGTTTCATTTAATAGCCTTTTTCTGGCGTTTACCCGCTAAATAATTTAAAAGCGATTGCTGGTTATTTCCTCCTCCCAGCTAACAAACCCATCAATTTTTTTAGCTTTGGCGTTTATAGCATTTCCATATGAAAATAATTGCCATTGGCCGCAACTATGCCGAACATGCCAAAGAATTGAATAACCCTATACCTGCAACCCCGGTTATTTTCATGAAACCGGATACTGCCATTATAAAAGATAACAAGCCTTTTTATCACCCCGATTTTTCGGAAGATATACAC
>NZ_JBFUKF010000869.1:0-835 GCF_056400985.1 Mucilaginibacter sp. P4_G9
GCTGCAAACTGTGCAAAGTTTGCCAAAGCCTCTGGTTTAGGCGAATCGTGTGTGCGGTAAACAAAGGTGTATTTATGCTTTCCTTTACCCATTTTACTCACGTACTCGGCTACCTTTCGGTTAGCCAGCAACATAAAATCTTCAATAAGTTTATGGGCATCCTTGCGTTCTTTTACATATACACCTGTGGGTTTGCCCGTTTTATCAAGTTTGAATTTAACCTCGGTAGTTTCAAAACTAATTGCACCATTTCTAAACTTACGATCGCGCAGTTTATACGCCAATGCATTTAGTTTTAGTATTTCATTTTTAAAATCACCCTCCCCGCTTTCAATAACTTCCTGAACTTCTTCGTAAGTAAAACGCCTATCCGAGTAGATAATGGTTTTACCATACCATTCGTTGATAATATAAGCATTCTCATCCAACTCAAACACTGCCGAAAAGCAGAGTTTTTCTTCTTTGGGACGCAGCGAACACAGGCCATTTGATAAACGTTCCGGCAACATCGGTATTACTCTATCTACAAGGTAAACCGATGTAGCACGTTCCAATGCTTCTTTATCCAAAGCAGAGTCCGGTATGATATAATGCGAAACATCGGCAATATGAACGCCTACTTCATAGTTGCCATTATCAAGTATTTTGTAAGATAAAGCGTCGTCAAAGTCTTTAGCATCAAAAGGATCTATAGTGAAGGTTGTAATGTCCCTGAAATCTCTCCTTCTTGCAATTTCTTCTTTGGTAATAACATCAGATATTTTTTCCGACTCATGCTCAACCTCTGCCAGAAACGAAAGGGGAAAGCCGTATTCGGCAAGGATGGCATTCATTT
>NZ_JBFUKF010000870.1:0-834 GCF_056400985.1 Mucilaginibacter sp. P4_G9
TTCATCATCCATACCAGATAACAAGTGAATATTTTTTTTATAGGGTGATTGCTMCCATTTTTCTAAAAGCTTATGATTAGGTTTTGGGCCAATAAGTAGAATAGGTAAGTTTTGCTTGTTAAACGCCCGTAAAGCATTATAAATATCAATAACGCCAATCCTGTTTTTATACCATTGATTACCTCCAACATGTAACAGGTACCCATCTTTTAAATTTATACTTGTATTACTTAGGAACAATTCAATTTTTTTTTCTTCAATTCGTGAAAAATAATTTTGGTTCAATCCATTGTATACTACGTCAGAAATTTCAGGCTTTACATATAAAAATCTTAAGAGATCGTCTCTGGTCTTATTAGAAACTGAAATGAAATTTTTGCCTTTTGTATATCCGTTCCGTATATATGCCTGATATTTTCTCCCGGAAGGCCCTGTCGGATTTTGAGGAATTTCATTAAAAGCAGAACGCTGCGCTAAAAAATCATGACAGTGTATAACATGTGGACGGTTTGCAACCATCGGAACCCAGGGACCAAGTGCATGGTCGGTAAATACAAATAAGGTATCTGAAGAAAGCTTTTTTAATTTAGCCTTAACCTCCATTGGAAAGAGAACATACTGATCTATATAGCCTAACCATTTCTTATATTTTTCTATAAAAGGCAGTTTAAACAACCGGGGTTCGGGTGTAAAAACAGAAACCTGGTGGCCTTTTTGTTTCATCCCTTCAACTATCATATTAGCAAAACGAGGCATGCTTTGAGAGTTTAGAAATTTGGGGTGGGTGAAAACTACAATTTTCATATCAACTTACTTAATTCCCCTGTTGCGAAT
>NZ_JBFUKF010000871.1:0-824 GCF_056400985.1 Mucilaginibacter sp. P4_G9
AGCCGTGCCTGGGTACAAGCTATTACCGTTCCAAATCCCAGGGTTAAAAACTCGGTGATCAGCTCCCCGGTATCCCGTTTCCATAGGGGGTAAATGCCGCTGAGGCCAAGCTCACTCAAACGGGCATCGCGGTAATCTTTAAGGTCCTGCAAAAAGATATCGCCAAAGATAGAATGGGTTATACCTTCGCTTTTAAACCGAGATAAATGATGATGCATTACCTCATCATATTCTTTCATCCCCGGCATTTCGGGCAGGCGAATCTGGTACAATGGAATACCGATACTTTCTGCCTGTTTGATCAATAATTCGGTACGAACGCCGTGCATCGAGATTCTGTCGGCAGCATCATTAATGGTTGTTACCAGGTATTTTATTTCCAGGTTTGGATCTTGAAGGCAATGGTATAACGCAAGTGCGCTATCCTTCCCTCCGCTCCAATTGAATATACATTTCATTTTAATTAGTGATTATATAGAAGCTAAAGGCACAAAGCAAAAAACCGGCACTTTAATTATTAATGACAGGGCTTTATGTTGCCGAATTGTTTTTCAACAACTCCTCCACCAGGGCCGTTACCCCAACTGTTGCTTTTTCCTGTATCTTAATTACCGGCCCGTTAACTCTCGTATCCGGTATCCTGGGATCTATGATATACTTAGGCACTTCCCTGTTTACATAAGCAATCAGGCCGGCAGCCGGGTAAACTGCCAGCGAGGAACCTATAAGCATAAACAGATCGGCACCGGCGCAAATCCGGGCTGCCGGTTCTATCATAGGCACATCTTCGCCAAACCAAACCACGTGGGCCCGCAAGGGTGAAC
>NZ_JBFUKF010000872.1:0-822 GCF_056400985.1 Mucilaginibacter sp. P4_G9
CAGCTGAATTATTCGCGCATTTTCTTTCGGAACGAAGGTAAAAATCATAACTTACTATAAAATCGTGATCAATGTCCCGGATGTCAATATCGGCGATTTTATACTTCCATTTGATAAATTCGGAAGTATGTTTTAAAGAAGTTTGATAACGCTCTAATGTCCCTTTTGCGAAATCGGCGCCGACCAAAGCTGCCACCTGCGTATTGTGATCCCTAAATACATCAAGGATCATCCTAACGGATTCCGCTTTACCGGTGAGTTTACTTTTTAGCCGTTCGGCTGTAATGGCTGCTTTTTGCTCCGTAAGGCTTTGATGCGCGTCATACACCATAGCTTGTAACTGATCAAGGTAAGCGTTAAAGGTTCTGGAAACTTCCTTGGTTCCTTTTAATCGCCCAGCCTTGCTATTCCATTGCAAAGGATCGCAGCTTCGTGCTGTGGTAGTTTCAGACCGTTTACCGGCAACGGTAATCCGAAGATAGATCGGCACGAGGCCGTCTGTGTAGTTTTTTGGTTTCTTCAAATAGAAGAGTAAGCTGAAATTAGTTTTCATGTTAAATAACATTAAAAGTGAAACAAAACTAAGCTTGCAGCTAATCATAATCAAGATGTTTAAATATTGAACATCTTGATTATCAAAAAGATATGACTAATTCGGTGAGTTTAAATATCTCAAAATTTACTCACCTCATCACGCACTGTTTATATGCGATCCGGTGGATATTTTGAGTATTGATAGAAAAACAAAAGCCTGCAATCATATGATTTGCAGGCTTTTAAATAATTTGATATCAAAATCAGCGGAGAGCTAGGGATTCGAAC
>NZ_JBFUKF010000873.1:0-820 GCF_056400985.1 Mucilaginibacter sp. P4_G9
CAACCTCTTCATCCTCGGCCATTATATTTTGCGAGAAGGCGAGGTCGTCAGTAAGCGACATGATGGGCCTGCGCAGGTAACCATCGTCATCCAGGCTTCCTATAATTTGTTTGCCTATTCTGAAATCTTTATCGCTTAAGGGAAGCAAATCGAGCTGTAACTGCAGGCTCTCAAAAAACGAGCTCTGAACCGCTATGGGGATCTCTTTGCGCTCATCTTCATCATCGCCATTTTGGTCATAGCGCGATCCGTAATCATTCACGCTATCATCCTGCAGGTAGTCATCAATGTTGAACTCATCCATTTCCCCCTTTTCTTCATCACCGTTAAAGGTGTCTTCATCAGGGTCGCGGTCGGGGTATTCCTCAACTGGCTCGTTTAAATTAGTTAAACTCAGATCTTCAAGCGCAGGATTTTCTTCCAGTTCCTCTTTGATGCGGGTATCAAGCGAAACAGTAGGCACCTGCAGCAATTTTATAAATTGTATTTGTTGCGGCGAGAGCTTTTGTAAAAGTTTTTGTTGAAGATTCTGTTTAAGCATAATTAACGTAGTGTTCAAAAATACATCAATTACCATTAACTTTAAAATAACTTATAAGTAATTGGAGTAATGACGATAAATGCAAAATGAAATAATTTGTTTGAATACGATAAAAATTTATTCGTTACTTTAGATAACTAAATATAAATCTTATGGCTATCGTAAAAGAATTTAAAGAATTCGCCATGCGCGGCAACGTTGTTGACCTTGCAGTGGGCGTTGTTATTGGTGCAGCCTTTGGTAAAATTGTTACATCATTAGTAACTGACATTATTATGC
>NZ_JBFUKF010000874.1:0-820 GCF_056400985.1 Mucilaginibacter sp. P4_G9
GATATGGCCAATACAGTTGCTAAATTTAATGAAATAAAAGATTTTCCTTCACCCGACATACTTGATGTGAGCAGTATTGTTTTTTCATTTTCTTTTAAAAAGAAAGATAAATTTGTTCTTAATGCCCTGAATTGTTCAGAAATAGCACTCCTTGAATTTTTTCCTACTACAATAGCTTCAATATCAACATTGTTTCCAATTTCACCAATGATTGGAATTCTTGTTTTATTTGTAATATCATCCTTAGAAATTATTCTTGAATTTAGAATTGTTGAAAGATAAAGTATTGATAAAGGAATAAACAGCCCCAACAGCAATCCATAGAGTATAACATTCGCTCTTATAGGACTAACAGGACCAAAAGAACTTGCTGGCTCGATAACTTTGCAGTTAGAAATATTAGAGGTCTTTGAAATAGCGGTCTCCTCACGTTTTTGTAACAAAAAGGTATACAATGTTTGCGTGATTAATTGCTGCCGGGAAAGATCCAGAAAATTTCTCTCTTTAGCTGGAACTGTTCCTATCAATCCCATAGCTTTGTCAACTTTAGACTGAATATCTTTTTTGGTGATTAATAATGCAGATTTAGTATTTTCAAGGTTTCTACGCATATCACTACGTAAACCACTGATTTGTAAATTAAGATTTTTTGTATAAGGATTATCAGGTGTTTTACTTATATCATTCTTCTCTTTTTCAAGGATCAAAATGTTATATTGTGATATTATTCCGGCAAACAGGGGATTATCAGGTAACAATCCCCCTGGAACGACTTTATCCTGGCTTTCATCAGAAATATAAGCATTGAGTGAGTTTAATA
>NZ_JBFUKF010000875.1:0-818 GCF_056400985.1 Mucilaginibacter sp. P4_G9
AATCAGCATAAATGGTGTTCCGCAGCTATAAATCTAAAAAAATACTAAAATATTGATTATCAGCGATGAAGGTGTTCCGGCCGTTCCAGTGTTCGGGGGCGTTCCGGTGGAACACCTGCTGTTATATATTGCCTGGCAGTTCATTCCAGCTACTACATTGGCCTTTCACGCAAACGTTATCGTAGATTGTTTCAAATAACGTTTCCAACTTGAAATAATGATGTGTAATTTGCCGGTCAAACTACAATACCATTAACCTATAGTGAATAATTTAGAAGAAACATTCAGATGGTTTGGCCCTGCCGATCCGGTTACATTAACAGCTATTGCTCAATCTGGTGCTACAGGGGTAGTTACCGCGCTTTACCACATTCCGGTAGGTGAAATTTGGGGGCTCGACGAAATAATCCAACGTAAAACAATTATTGAAGAGGCCGGATTAAGCTGGTCTGTTGTGGAAAGCGTTAATATTCATGAGAGTATTAAAACCGCATCTGCCGACAGGGACAAGTATATTGAAAACTACGTCAGCACCCTTCAGAATTTAGCAAGTGCAGGGATTACAACCGTATGCTACAACTTTATGCCCGTTTTGGATTGGACACGTACCGATCTTGACTACCTGTTACCCAACAAGGGAACGGCTTTAAGATACGATGCAAAAGCGCTGGCCGCATTTGATCTGTACATATTGGAACGCAATGGCGCCCGGGATGATTACAGCAGCGCACAGCAACAAATAGCCAAACAGTATCTTGAAAGCATTACTACTGAGGAAAGAACGCAACTCATCAATAACCTGATGGCCGGCCTTCCTG
>NZ_JBFUKF010000876.1:0-815 GCF_056400985.1 Mucilaginibacter sp. P4_G9
CATAAGTAGCAGCGTAGATAGCTTTTTTCAAATCTTCATTGCTGTTTTCATGGCTGTAAACACGTTTTTCGGTTTTGCCAACTTCAATGGTCAACTCTTTTTGAGCTAAACACTGCAATTTAATAGCAGTGTGTGCAAACTTAATAGCCTCAACCAATTCGGCTTCCTGAATCTCTTTTGATTCGCCTTCAACCATGTTGATGTCATGCTCGCTACCTGCTACAATAAATTCTAAAGTAGCACGCTCAAGCTGGCTTAAAGTTGGGTTAATTACCAACTGGCCATCAATTTTAGCAACACGTACTTCAGAGATAGGACCGTTAAAAGGAATATCAGATACAGCTAATGCTGCCGATGCTGCCAAACCGGCAAGGCAATCAGGCATAATATCTTTATCTGCAGAAATTAAAGAGATCATCACCTGTGTATCAGCATGATAATCTGAAGGGAATAACGGACGTAAAGCGCGGTCAACCAAACGCGAGATCAAAACCTCGTAGTCTGATAAACGTGCCTCGCGGCGTAAAAAACCACCCGGGATACGACCGGTGGCAGCGTATTTTTCCTGGTAATCAACAGAAAGGGGTAAAAAATCAACCCCTTCTTTCGCTTCCCGCGATGATACTACAGTAGCCAATAACATGGTATCACCCATTTTAATAACTACAGAGCCATCGGCTTGTTTGGCCAGTTTACCTGTTTCGATCTCAATGGTGCGGCCATCACCTAAATCGATAACTTTTTTAATTACGTTTAAACTCATCTTCTTTTGTTTGTGGTGCACTTTTCATCTTTCGGAGCGCACCGGTTTTTTA
>NZ_JBFUKF010000877.1:0-806 GCF_056400985.1 Mucilaginibacter sp. P4_G9
GGCAATAGCAGCCATGAGTTTTCTTGCAGAGAACAAACAGCTTTATTTAACCGCAGAGTTTGACGGGGACGAAGATGTGTTAATCAGCGGGGATGCTTTCAGGCTAAAACAGGTAATGATTAATTTGCTGGGTAATGCTATAAAATACACAGAAACCGGAGGCGTAACGGTTAAGGTTAGTTTGCGTTCAATTAATGAGCATCAGCAAAAACTGGAAGTCCGGATTATTGATACCGGCACAGGTATCCCTAAAGAAAGGCAAGCTAAATTGTTTACCAGGTACTACCAGGCCGACCGCTCAGGAGATAAAGCGGGTACAGGTCTCGGTCTTTATATTTGCCACCAGCTACTTGTATTACAGCAAGGAAGCATTGGTGTGGAAAGTGATGCGGGAAAAGGCAGCTGTTTCTACTTTAATATTCCCTATAAAAAAGTTGGTTAGCAGTATTGTATTGCCGTTTATAGCAACAAGGTTATTCTTTTATAAATTCCTTTACAATTCAGGATCTTCTTCTCCCGGCATCCTATGTGGCATTTACTAATGAAGGGAATGGTTTCGGTTAAGAATCATCTTGCTGTTCGCCCTTGCATATATGAAACATTCACACTATCTTTGCACCCACAATTAACAAAAATATTTAACGCTTTAATATTATTCAAGTAATGTATTTAGGTAAAGAAGCAAAGGCAGAGATCTTTGCAAAACATGGTAAAGGTGCTACAGACACAGGTTCGGCAGAAGGACAGGTAGCATTATTCACCACCCGCATTGCACATTTAACTGGTCACCTGAAAAAGAACAAACA
>NZ_JBFUKF010000878.1:0-805 GCF_056400985.1 Mucilaginibacter sp. P4_G9
GTTTTCGCGCAGCTCTTCATGCTCAATCATGTACTCTACCACGCCCAAACGATCGTTGATAGGTTTAATCTCCTTTAGGGGCATCACTATCCAGCGGCGCAGCAGGCGGGCCCCCATGGGCGAACAGGTATGATCAAGTACATCAACCAGGGTAAGTGCATTATCATTGGTTGAGCCCACCAGCTCCAGGTTGCGTACGCTGAACCTATCCAGCCATAAATACCTGTCCTCTTCAATCCTGCCAATGGCGCTGATGTGCTGCAGGTTACGGTGCTCTGTTTCATTAAGGTAATGTATGGCCACCCCCGCGGCAATAATACCAAGGTTAAGCTTATCAATACCAAACCCTTTGAGAGATTTTACGCCGAAATGCTTCAATAGCGTTTCGGTAGCGTAATCGCCGCTGTAGGGCCATTCGTCCAGGGCGTAGGTATAAAACCGGTCACCATAGTTGTCCTTAAAATCGCGGGTGCGGCTTTTAGGGTAGATCACCTCCGATGGCGAAAAGCTTTGCAACAGCTTATCAATATAATCGCTGTTACCCTGCGCCGTGTGGAACTCACCTGTTGAAATATCTATAAGGGCTATGCCAATAGTATTTTTTTCAAAGTGCAGCGATGCCAGGTAGTTGTTACTCTTTTGGTTAAGTATATTATCGTTGGTAGCCACGCCGGGTGTCACCAGCTCGGTAACGCCGCGCTTAACAATGGTTTTGGTGGTTTTGGGATCTTCAAGCTGATCGCAGATGGCTACGCGCTGCCCGGCACGTACCAGCTTGGGCAGGTAGGTATCCAACGAATGATGC
>NZ_JBFUKF010000879.1:0-803 GCF_056400985.1 Mucilaginibacter sp. P4_G9
CCCATATTGAATACATATGGATTGAAAATCGGCATACCTGTATGGCGCGTTTTTTATCATCATGCCATAGTAGTAAAAACAGTAAAGCAGAAACGGAACAACAATAGTAAAGATTAGAAATATTTTTTTGGTACGACTTGACATTTTTAATTAATGAATTATGTTTTAATTATTGATAATTTTCTTCTAACCGTCATTGCGAAGCACAAAGCGATTTCTATACTATACAGAGTTGCTTTGTTAGCCGGGGACTGCTTCGTACCGTTGACGCTTTTATAATAGCTCCTGGAATTATTCCAGTTCCCCCTCCCACTTGCTAACAACCGCCGTAGCCATTGCGTTGCCCAAAACATTCGTAGCCGACCTGCCCATATCCAATATTGGATCAATCCCTATAAGTAAAAACAAGCCAGCTTCGGGGATATTAAACATAGATAGCGTCCCCGCTATAACAACCAACGAAGCACGTGGCACACCTGCAACACCCTTACTGGTAAGCATAAGCACTAACAACATAGATAGCTGGTGACCGAACGACAAATGAATGTCATAAGACTGCGCCAAAAACAGCGATGCAAAGGTCATATACATCATACTTCCATCCAAATTAAATGAATAACCAAGCGGCAAAACAAAACTTACAATTTTATTACTGCATCCAAAACGTTCAAGTTCCAATAAAACCTTCGGATACGCCGCCTCGCTGGTTGATGTGCTGAAAGCAATCAGCATAGCATCCTTGATGTTATTGATGAGTTTGAATACCGGGTTGCGCAATACAATAAAACCCGCCAGTATAATGA
>NZ_JBFUKF010000880.1:0-802 GCF_056400985.1 Mucilaginibacter sp. P4_G9
GTTTAATTCCGCTTAAATATTGTGTTGGTTTATACGTCTTTACGTAGCAAATAGCATTATTGATACAAACAAAAAAGTTTTTTTTCATTCGTACTAATAGCAGCTTTAATAATTATTGCTAGCTATTAAAATTAACTAAAGATTGATAACATTCAAAAAGCCGCCGCTAAAAATACAGCGACGGCAATTTCAGTTAAAAACAATAATTAATTTGCAGTTTTTTTAAGGTCGTACCGGCCAATAGTATCCGGATTGCTTGATGAGCTTGAACGGAGCATTTTGAAAGTGGTACCATCATAAACATACTGGTAAACACCCACCAAATGGTTTTTGGTGCGGGGCGCAGATGCTTTAAAAGTACTATCATTAAACTGGATATAATAGCCATCAAATGCAAATGTTCCGTGGCTGCCTGCATGCTTTACTGTAGTATCGGCTACTACCGCAAAATGGAATGAGGCGTTCATTTTTAATATGATGGAATCTTTCAAAGTATCATATTTACCGGTGGTTGAGTTTTTGGTTAATAATCTAAACTGACCATTAAAAGTTCCGGTTGGGGTAGGGATTACAATAGGATCAGACTTTGGCGAACAAGCCACACCTAACGTTAACAACAGAGGTAGCAGGTAAAATAAATTTCGTTTCATAATATTTTTCATTTAAAGCTATTACGTGAATAATTATTAAAACGCTACACTAAACACAATGTTTTTACAGCTTTTTCGCTTCGTTCCAAAAAATGTCCATTTCGGCAAGGCTCATATCCTGCAGTTGTTTGCCGTGCTCTTTAGCCTTAAGC
>NZ_JBFUKF010000881.1:0-800 GCF_056400985.1 Mucilaginibacter sp. P4_G9
GGCTTTATCTGGTCGAAAGACTCAACCGGGCATCAGTGGATGGCTATCACTGCTGAGGGCACGGGCGGAAAACTGTATTTTCCTTGTAAAGATCACCCGTCCGACGAGCCAAATGAAGGTGTGGATATGATAATTACAGTTCCCAAAGACCTGGTAGTAGCAGGTCCGGGTTTATTACAAAAAGTCACAAAGCAAAATAATACAGCCACTTATCATTGGAAAACCAATTACAGCATCAATAACTACAGCATATTATTTAATGCCGGCGATTATAAAGTAGTAAGCCGACAATATAAAACCATTGGTGGGCATATAGTACCCATCCGGTTTTATGTATTAAATGAGGATGCGTCAAAGGCTAATCGCCACCTGGATATCTTTGAACGCACAATTCACATCCAGGAGAAATATTTTGGTGAGTATCCATGGGTTAAGGAAAAAATAGGCATAGTTGAAACGCCGCATTTAGGCATGGAGCATCAAACCATGAATGCCTATGGCAATAAGTTCAGGTATTCAAAATTAGGAGGACAGGATTTTGATTGGCTGATGCACCATGAATTTGGGCACGAATGGTGGGGCAACAAAGTAACGGCCAAAGATTGGGCCGATTACTGGATCCACGAGGGGATCTGCACCTTTGGCGACGCCATGCCAATAAGGGAACTGGAAGGCGAGCGAGCCTACATAAAACACTTTCAGCAGGCTGCATTATCATTTGGCAATAAGATCCCTTTAGTTATTGGAAGGGATATAGACGAAGAAGCTGCTTACAACAGCGATATATACGGTAAAGGGGC
>NZ_JBFUKF010000882.1:0-797 GCF_056400985.1 Mucilaginibacter sp. P4_G9
GAGTAACTTTATTAGCCATATATTCCTTCTGCATAACTTAAGTAATAAATATTTTTATGGAATAAATGGATCTTTTTGGTCATTAGCTTTAGAATTTCAATTTTACCTTATATACCCTTTATATTTAGTAATTTTTAAAAAATACGGTTCTAAAACTGCGTTGGCATTTGTCATAGGTTTAAGTATTGTGGCAAATTTTTTTCAAATAATTTATCATATAAATTCTATCGTTTATGAAACATCTGTTCTCAAATATTGGATTATTTGGGTACTGGGGGCCCACCTGGCACATGCTTTTTATCATAAAAAAAGAATTTTTAATGTAAGTGGAATTTGGCTTATTTTAATCTTAATTTCTTTTCCGCTGGTTAGATTTTCTATTCTTTATAAATATTTTGGCCCATATATCATAACATTGTTATACGTTATGATAATGGAATGGTTCCTTTATAGTAATAAAATACACGGCAAGTTATATAACTATCTATTTAAACTAATCTCTTTTATAGGAACAATAAGTTATAGCTTTTATTTATTTCATCAGCCGTTTTTAAGTAAATTGATAGCATTACTTACAATTGGACCGGGGATTTATTTTATGTTTCTATCGTGTTTCATTGCCTTTGTTTTAATTTGTTTATTTTCTGTTATTTCTTTTAATATGCTTGAAAAGCCAGCAGTGAAAGTAGGACAACTTGTTTTTAAATGGTGTGAACGGCATAAGCTGGTATAATACCTGAATTTTATTGCTTAAGTACTATCAAAACATTAAAAATACTAACTAATGATAATAATTC
>NZ_JBFUKF010000883.1:0-797 GCF_056400985.1 Mucilaginibacter sp. P4_G9
ATGCAAAAACTCTACTTCTTTACTTTCAGAAAAACATTTTTGTTGGCCGGGATCGTCCTGTTCTCGGTGCAATTGAGCATGGCCCAATCTACTTATTTGCCTAACTCTTACCAGCTTTATCAAAAGTTCAATGCCGATATTTATTCAACAAAAAGCGCATTTCATACTTCGTTGCGCCCGTTTTTGATTGATAGTTTAATTCAGCATACTTATGATTCGGTAATGAATGTGGGCGTAAGCAGTGATCGTAAGAGCTGGCTTGAACGTAAAATATTTAATGAACACCTGTTTGATGTTAAAAAGCCCGACTATACTTTTTACGGAGATGTTATACTGGACCTGCAAGCCGGTAGAGACTTTACCGCAAAATACAATACAAATTTAAATACCAGGGGCTACCAGTTTGGTGGCACCATTGGCACTAAATTTTCATTTTATGCCAGTGCTTTTGAAGATCAGGCTAAGTTTCCTGGTTATTATAATGCTTTGGTTAATGAAAATCAATTTATACCAGGACAAGCATACTTAAGAAACTATCACGGTATAAAAAAAAACACAGCAGATTGGTCGTACGTTACAGCTATCCTATCTTATAATATAACTAAGAAACTAAATGTTACCTTAGGCGAGGATAAGATGTTTATTGGTGATGGATATCGTTCCTTATTACTTTCAGATTATGCTGCTAATATGCCCCTGGTAAGGCTTACTGCTAATATAGGCAAGCATGTTCAATACATGGCTGCCTGGGCTTATATTGAAGATATTAAAGAAAATAAATTCGATACGTTTGGCAG
>NZ_JBFUKF010000884.1:0-794 GCF_056400985.1 Mucilaginibacter sp. P4_G9
CCACATACTTAAAGCCCTGGCCGAAGCTGCGGTACGAGCAAAAATTATATTTATTACGGGAGGCCTGGGGCCAACAAAAGATGATATCACCAAGAAAACACTGGCCGAGTATTTTGGTGTCGGTCTTGTTGAAAATAAGGAAGCGCTTGAAAATGTGGAACGTATTTTTGCTAAATACAATCGCCCTTTGCTTGAAGTTAACCGGTTGCAGGCTCAGGTACCTGCAAATTGCGAGATTGTATTAAACAAAAACGGCACAGCGCCGGGTATGTGGTTTAACCATGAAGGCATTATTTATATTTCAATGCCGGGCGTCCCCTTCGAGATGATGTACATGATGGAAGACGAAGTGATTCCTAAAATAACTACTACATTAAAGCTTCCATCCATTATTCATAAAACACTTTTAACCGTAGGTGAGGGTGAATCATTTTTAGCCGAACGGATAGCTGATATTGAAAACGAACTCCCATCTTACATTAAATTAGCCTATTTACCCAAATTGGGCCAGGTTAGGTTGCGTTTAAGCGCTTTTGGTGATGATGTTTTACAGCTTCAAAAACAAATTGATGAATTTTCGGGTAAAATAATCGAACGCATTGGGCCTGTGTTTGTGGTCGACCGGGATATCCCACTCGAAAAAGCTATCCTTGATAAAATGGCTGGAAGAGGTTTTACCTTATCCATAGCCGAAAGCTGCACGGGCGGATATATTTCGCATTTGTTTACACAGCACGCGGGCTCGTCAAAAGTGTTTTTGGGTGGGGGAATCACCTATTCAAACGGGTTAAAAG
>NZ_JBFUKF010000885.1:0-790 GCF_056400985.1 Mucilaginibacter sp. P4_G9
GATCCATATGTACGTTGCCGTCCCATGCTTCTGGTACCAGCATCATCATTACATGGGGTAACGAGCGACCAGAGTGCAACAGAATTTCAATAATGTTATCCAGGCAAGCAGAGTCCGATTGATTATTATCAATCACCGGCAACAGCATTTCCATTTCTTCGGCAGTAAAGTACGACGAAGCATATGATTTTAAGCCTGCATAAAACCAGTTTAAATTACCTGTCAGGGTATTAATCTCGCCATTATGGGCTATCAGGCGGAAAGGCTGAGCCAGTTTCCACGATGGAAAAGTATTTGTTGAGAAACGCGAGTGGATCATGGCAAAGCCTGAAGCAATACGCGGATCTGTAAGATCAGCATAATATTTACGCAGCTGGTAGGTTGTTACCTGCCCTTTATAAACAATGGTTTTACAGGATAACGAGGTAAAATAAAAATGCTCGGCCGCTCCTGCTATAGTTTCAGTGATGGTTTTATTGATATACCTTCTTAATATGAAAAGTTTGCGCTCAAAATCATCCGCATTGGTAATATGGTGCGGGCGGGCAATAAAGATCTGCTCAACATCTGGTTCGGCCTGGCGCGCAGTTACGCCAACAGCCATTGAATCGACGGTTAATTTGCGGTAACCCAATTTTACAAGGCCTAACTTTTCAATAGCATTGGTAATAACTATACGGCAAGCTTTCTTTTGGGCCGAATCCTTAGGAAAAAATATCATCCCAACACCATACTCACCCGGTTCGGGCAGGCTGATCTCCAGGTTTGAGCATTCTTCCATCAGGAACTC
>NZ_JBFUKF010000886.1:0-789 GCF_056400985.1 Mucilaginibacter sp. P4_G9
GTATAGAAGAACAGCAAAGCTTTTTCCAGGCCCAGGCATCAGCTATATTAAATATTGTTGATCATAGCAGTAATACAGAAACCGTAAAAAGCCTGGTTATTATTGATGAAATATTTAGGGGAACTAATACAATTGAGCGTATCGCCGCTGCAAAATCGGTATTGTCATACATTACCGCCAATGATAATTTTGTATTCGTATCAACACATGATCTCGAGCTTGCCGAACTTTTAGACGAGGATTTTGCCATCTATTCGTTTGTGGATTCCAAATCGGGCAAAACATTGGTTTTTGATTACAAATTGAAAGAAGGCTTGCTGAAAAGCAAAAATGGTATAGCCATATTAGCCTCCATGGGTTACCCCGAATCTGTGATTGAAGATGCCCACATAGTAAGTGAGCGTATGATGTTGAAGTATATGGAATAGGGGGTTACTCCCCCTCATACATTTTTAACCTGTTATGCAAGGCCCGCATATTTTCCTGCATTTGTTCGATCCTGTTAAGCAGGTGTGTTATTGCTTCAATGCCGGCCACATTAATATCCAACTGGTACAGGCTAATCATTTTTTCGAGCTTACGCAATTCCGTTTCTGGTATAAATGTTGTCTCGTTAATCACAGTAACCTCAACCAAACCAGCCTGTTCTAACGAATTAAAAAACGTGTACTCAACATTATGGTATACACAAAAATCATTTGCAGTTATTAAATTCTCTGTTTTCATAAGTAGATCAGGATTTTGATAGTTCTTCAAACAGCCGCTTTTGCTTATCAGTAAGGTTGGTAG
>NZ_JBFUKF010000887.1:0-787 GCF_056400985.1 Mucilaginibacter sp. P4_G9
GATAAATGTAATAGGACAGTTAATTAGCTTGGCAATAATATATGTGCTTACTAAAACCACTTCAGGGTCTTTAACTTTAATTGTGTTGATATTTTCAGGACTCCCCGTTCTTACGACATTGATAGCAAGTTTTTACTATTTTAACGGAGAATATAAAGCATTTTCGCCAAGCATTAAATTAATAGAATTTAAGTATGCCCGAGAATTATTGACAACTGGAGGGATGTTCTTTTTTATTCAATTAGGTGGTCTTATGTTGTTTCAAACTGATAATATTGTAATAACTCAATTGTTTGGCCCTGATAAAGTGACGACATTTAATTTGTCATATAAGTTGTTCTCGGTTATCAGCATGGGCTTTTCTATTATAATGGCACCTTTTTGGAGTGCATTTACAGAAGCATATTCAAAAAAGGAATTCATATGGATTGAAAATGTTTTTAAAAAGATGTATTCTTATTGGTTTGCTTTGATAGTTTTAACATTCATATTACTACTAAGCTCACCAGTTATATTCAAATATTGGATTGGTAAAAACATGCATGTGCCATTTTTTCTTTCGTTAAACATGGCGCTTTATACAATAGGTTTTTGTTGGATGTTAATCCATTGTTCCTTATTAAATGGCATAAATAAAATAAAATTGCAACTGTATCTTTATGTAGTAAGTACAATAATAAATATACCATTAGCTATTATCTTAGGTAAATTTTACGGAGTTGCTGGAGTAACACTTTCAAATGTTTTAATTTTATTAATGATGGGAATTGTCTTATCTATTCAAAGC
>NZ_JBFUKF010000888.1:0-786 GCF_056400985.1 Mucilaginibacter sp. P4_G9
CCAAATATACCAAGCGAGGCAGGTATAGCTATCCGTAACATTGAAAGCACTTCGTTTTTGGTCAATTTTATATCATCAAATATGAATGCCGATATGGCGGCCAAACAGCGTTTATTAGAGGTTGCCAGCCTGCGCGAAAGAATAAACCTGTTATTGGAGCACTTAACGCTTGATTTGCAAATGCTGGAGCTTAAAAACCAGATCCAAAGCAAAGTACGTGTTGACCTGGATAAGCAGCAAAGAGATTATTTTTTAAATCAACAGCTAAAAACCATACAGGAAGAGTTGGGTGGCAACTCCCCCGATTTGGAAATTGACAGCCTGCGCCAGCGTGCAATTAAAAAGAAATGGGCAAAAGAGGTTAAAGATCATTTTTCAAAAGAACTTGAAAAACTGGCGCGTACCAACCCTGCCGCGGCAGATTATTCGGTGCAGATAAATTACCTTGAGTTATTGCTTGAATTGCCATGGAACGAATTCACAAAAGATAACTTCGACCTTAAACGGGCTCAAAAAATTTTAGATAAAGATCATTTTGGTTTAGATAAGGTTAAACAACGTATTATTGAATACCTGGCTGTGCTTAAATTAAAGCATAATATGAAAGCCCCTATCCTTTGCCTGGTAGGCCCTCCGGGAGTAGGTAAAACTTCGTTGGGTAAATCTATCGCAAAAGCATTAGGACGCAAATACGTTCGTATGGCCCTGGGAGGCATCCGCGATGAGGCCGAGATAAGAGGTCACCGTAAAACTTATATTGGCGCCATGCCGGGCCGTATCATACAA
>NZ_JBFUKF010000889.1:0-783 GCF_056400985.1 Mucilaginibacter sp. P4_G9
AGAAATCATAGGGGTAAATCTTTACCAGGTTCTGCCGCAAATTAAATCTCAATTTCATGATTTATTGCTCACGTGCTTAAAAGGAGAAGTTCATTTTGATGATTCTATAGTTGAAAACCAGGATGGAACATTAGCCTGGATGCGCTGGGATCTGAGGCCATGGTATAGGGGAGGATCAGAAATTGGAGGTTTTTTAATTTTAACTGAGAATATTACCCCTCTGAAACAGAAGGAAACAGAAAGCGGACAGGTTTTAGAAGTTTTGAATAAAGCACAAAAAATTGCCCGGATTGGCGCGTGGAGCAGGAATTTTGTTAAAAATACAATTATTTGGAGCAAGGTGCTGAAAGAAATGCTGGAAGTACCCGAAGATTTTAGCCCGGATGAGGAAACAGCTTTGGCATTTCATAAAGAAGGAGCAAACCGCGATTTAGCAAAATTAGTACTTCAGGATGCAATTGAAAATGGAAAATCATTTGATGGTGAATTTGAAATGATTACGGCAAAGAAAAATTCAATAAAGGTTAGAATTGTTTGCTATCCGGAGTTTAATAATGGGGTATGCGAAAAGTTGTCGGGTATATTTATTGATATCACCCATCAGGTAATGCATCCTGTCGAATAAAAATCAGTTTAACATTTACGATGTGATTTAATAAATGGTTAAAATTCATTTGTTATGAATAGCATACTTCTAATTGAGGATAATTACAAAATCAGAGATAATATCGCTCAGCTTCTGACTATCAAAGGTTATCGTGTTTCAATATCTGACAATGGTAT
>NZ_JBFUKF010000890.1:0-777 GCF_056400985.1 Mucilaginibacter sp. P4_G9
CAAAAAAGGGCGATTTAGTATATCATATGGCTTTTGGGTACGAAAAGGAAATGCCTGCCGATATCAGAACTATTGTAAAAAGTAAATATTTCGATTTTATAATTAACTCCACTGTTAAAGTAGAATACCAGGGAAATAGTGCATGGATTGTTAATATTGAAGACGGTAAACAATTTTATGTGCTAAGAGTAATTGACGGCGTTATGGATGTCTTAGATAAAATTAACAAGGTATGAGGCCTTGTGAGTATAAAACAGGAGGTTAAAAAGGAGACACAGCTACGCTCGTCATTGCACGAAGCAATCCCAGGCTATGCAGAACGGATTTGCAAAGCTACGCTGTAGGTAGGGGATTGCTTCGTACCTCCAATGATCTGTTTATCTATTTTTAATCAACCTCTCAGAAATAAAAAAGCATATCCAATCGGTCCTAAAACCTTCAAATACGCTCTTTTTTGCTTTTTTTTCAAGTCGGCATGAGAAGATTCGAACTTCYGACCTCCAGCACCCCATGCTGGCACCATGCGGCTACGCACCATCCCCAATATTTAATTAGTTTATCCGAATTTAATACTTAAATATAACATTATTGCTTGTTCCGTTTGTTAATTTGGTTAGTAAAATCAGGCCATGTAAAATTTTTATTAAAAAAACCATGCTGTTGCTGGAATTGCTTTGAATTTGGGTAAATAAATAGTAAGCCATTTAAAAGGCACCTGGATTTTAAAAAAATATATAATTGTTATGTTGATTTTTTGCTATTTTTATACCAAATACG
>NZ_JBFUKF010000891.1:0-763 GCF_056400985.1 Mucilaginibacter sp. P4_G9
AAGTTACACCGCTTGAAGGTGTAAGTGCCGAAACTGCCGGTGCCATTACCCTTTTTATAACTGAAAGATTTGGTATTCCTGTTTCAACAACACATACAATTACGGGTTCAATTATTGGTGTCGGCTTAACCAAGCGCGTTTCTGCGGTACGCTGGGGGGTAACCATTAACCTGGTTTGGGCCTGGATAATAACTATTCCTATTTCTGCTTTAATAGCTGCAGGTGTATTTGCCTTATTAAAGGCGATTGGATAATTTTTTAACAGTTGGCGGCATTTTTGCTATTTTTAACCACTATGAAAACAAAAATATTTTCCATAACTGTTTTATTGTTCTTTATAACACTTAGCAGTTGCGATACACTGAACCAGGTGGCCCAGGCTGCCGGAACAATTCCCCAGGGCAATCCTACTACATTAGAAATTGGCAACGGCCTTAAACAGGCACTTGAAATAGGCACCGGTAAAAGCTCAGACAAACTTTCGGTAGTGAATGGCTTTTTGAAGAATGCCGAGGTTAAGATACTTTTTCCGCCCGAAGCTCAAAAAGCAGAAAAAACCCTCAGGAGCATTGGTTTAGGCAACCTTTGTGATAATGTGATAACTTCCCTCAACCATGCAGCAGAAGACGCCGCAGTACAGGCAAAACCCATATTTATTGGCGCTATAAAGCAAATGACCCTGCAGGATGTTACCAATATTTTATTAGGCAGCCAGGATGCCGCAACCCTTTATTTTAAACGTACCACCACAGCACAATTATCC
>NZ_JBFUKF010000892.1:0-760 GCF_056400985.1 Mucilaginibacter sp. P4_G9
CCCACTGTATAGGTTGAAATATAATAAGTACCAATAAAAACATCCCCGTAGCTATCGGGGTAAGGAAATAGCCTAAAAATTTTTTCATTCGACAGGCAAATTTAGGTTATTTTGTGAAATCCAATGGGTCTATATCCGGTTTTCTAAGATCATTAATTGTACTTTTAGCACCGCAGCAACCGTCATAGCATCGGTGATCGCGCTATCGCAAACCATCTGGTATACCTGGGCAAAGGGCACTTTCTTTATAATCAACTGCTCGGTCTCTTCGGGCTCTGCTTCAAACTGGGCCAGGCCACGGGCTACGTATAAAATGCTAAGCTCGTCACTTACGGAGTTACTCAGGTGCAGGCGCTGGATTTCGGTCCACCGGCTGGCTTTCAGGCCGGTTTCTTCCAACAGTTCGCGTTTGGCAGATTCCAGCGGATCGGTGCCTTCCGGGCCACCGCCTTCGGGCATTTCCCAGCTGTATTGGTTCAGTACAAAACGATATTGGCCCACCAGGTAGGTGTTCAAATCGTCGTCCAGCGGTAAAACGCCGATGGCAAGGTTTTTAAAATGCACCTTGCCGTAAATACCAGGGTTACCCGATGGATTGATCACCTGGTACTCTGTCACGTTTATCCAGGGGTTATCATATATGGCTTTTTCGGAGGTTATTTTCCAGGGATTGTCTTCGGGGTGATGCATGGGGGAAAAATAGCTTTTTTTGGATTAAGGATAAAGGATTTTGAGATAAAAGATAATCAGACTGATGAGG
>NZ_JBFUKF010000893.1:0-758 GCF_056400985.1 Mucilaginibacter sp. P4_G9
ATATAAGGCTACAATACATTCTGAATGGTGAAAAGGTTTATTGCGATACTATTATTAAATGTGCATCTGTTCAATTTGGGCGGATACAGTTTAGTAGCCCAGTATTTCATTCACCAGTCCGAAGTGCAGATAGTAAAAGAGATCTACGAAAATAAGATCGATGCTACCAAGCTTGTCGAGATCAAAATCCCGGTACATCTGCCCGGAATCCACAAATGGAAAGATTATGTGCGTGTTAATGGCCAACTGCAATTAAAGGGCGTTTATTATAATTATCTGAGATACAAGATGGCGCCCGATACGATGTCGTTCATTTGTATAGCCAATAGCGTTAAAACCAGGCTGGTATCTGCCAACCTGATCATAGCTAAAGAGATCAACGATGTCCCCTTAAGTAAAAAAGGACACGAGTCATCGTTGAAAAAAGGAAATACCAATAACGATTATAGTTTTACGGTGATGAATTACCAGTTCGCTGCCTTTTCTACACTGCTAAAAGTTAATGCCAGCCCTATAATTTATTATTTGAATTTTCCCTACATCGAGTCTCCCGGCAAACCGCCAAACTTTACCTGCTAATTATAGCGTATAAATTATGATGTTGAATTGTTCTTTGTAAAAAAAGCGCAGTTTGATTTAATTATTGATCGATACCAATTGTTGCCTTAATGTGCGATAAGTGTTTATTGAACAATTGACATCATTATTATGTGCTTACCAACTTTAATGCTTCGTAATTATTTAATGGCCTTTCTTTA
>NZ_JBFUKF010000894.1:0-757 GCF_056400985.1 Mucilaginibacter sp. P4_G9
GACTAACGTTACATAACCATCTTCGGTTAACGTAAAATTTATAGGAATAGGACCTTTTATTTCCGATCTGTAAAGGTTAGAATTTATTCTAATTGTTGAGAGCGCATATTCGGGAATGAAAATGGAAAAATATGCCAGTAAAGAAAATATAGAGAGGAAACCGAAATAATGTTTCATATGACTAATTACATTTCCTTATTTAAACACCATTATAACGATCTGCTACTGGTTATATTTTACAATAAGTTAATCAATAGTTCGTAATATGCAATTAGCGAAAAAATAAGACATTCTATAACACCCCATATTATGCGCACAACACTCCATTCCAACGGAAATGCTTGGACGGCTGCAGTATCCTGGTTGTGGATTATTAAGAAAAATTATAATATTTAATTTAATGATTAATTATAGCATTTTTAAAACGGAGGGCGTTAGGGCCTATCGAAAATTTATCTGCATATACATTTATGGCGTTGATTTCCATTTTCTTTTTATCAGCTGGTGAAAGATCAAGCCAATTTTTAATTAATTTTTCAGTTCCCTGTGCTGTATCATCTTCTACAAGTCCAGCTTCAGCATTTTTAATTTCTGTCCAAATGTTAACTTTGTTAGAAATTAAAACCACCTTACCACAAGCCAGCGCTTCGGCTACTGATATCCCAAAATTTTCCTGGTGGCTGGGAAGAATAAATGCATCGCAGGAATAAAAAGCCCCCCATTTGGCATCGCCGGAAAGCATGCCGGGGAAATATAC
>NZ_JBFUKF010000895.1:0-757 GCF_056400985.1 Mucilaginibacter sp. P4_G9
CACCATGTACGTTACCAAAGGCAGCTGCCACTGTAAAACGCGGACTAACCTTTAAAAGGTGCTCATATGAATAAGAAACCTCTTCTGGCTGGGTGTATAAACGTGAGCTGTCAACATCAGAGTTGTCAACGCCGTCTTCCTCACCACCTGTTACACCTAATTCAATCTCCAGTGTCATACCCATTTTAGCCATACGCTCCAGGTATTTTGCACTTATCTCGATGTTTTCTTCCAAAGGCTCTTCAGAAAGATCAAGCATGTGAGATGAGAAAAGTGGTTTACCGGTTTCGGCAAAGAATTTTTCACCATGCTCTAATAAACCGTCAATCCATGGTAATAACTTTTTAGCAGCATGGTCGGTATGTARAATAACAGCTACGCCATAATGCTCTGCCAGTAAGTGAACGTGCTTTGCAGCAGATACACCACCTAATATACAGGCTTGCAATTTTGAATTATCTAATGATTTGCCGGCATAAAATTGCGCACCGCCATTTGATAGCTGAATAATAACCGGAGAGTTTACCAGCTTAGCTGTTTCCATAACTGCATTAATGGTATTTGTACCAATAACGTTTACTGCCGGTAAAGCAAACTGATGCTTTTTAGCTGCTTCAAATAGTTCCTGCACCTGATCGCCGTGCAGAACACCTTTATAATTTTTTAAATCCATGAGCTTTTATTTGGGCCTCGAAGTTATAAAATTTCTTTGTTTTTGATAAGAAATCTTGTTATTAATCATTGAATACTACCATTT
>NZ_JBFUKF010000896.1:0-756 GCF_056400985.1 Mucilaginibacter sp. P4_G9
GCGTTGATTCGGTATATACGTTGATATTCATCGAAAATTCTATTTAGATTAATTAAACAAATTTAATCACCTTTTTGATTTAAATACAATACTAAAATTGTTATGACGGGGATATGATGATTTCAGATGTGTAGATTTCAAATGTGCAGATGATTTGAATGACTAACTTATGAAAATTGCCCATCTGCATATCTGCACATTTGAAATCTGCACATCAAATTCCCGTATAATTCAGCGGCGTAATTTGTTTTAACTCATTTTTAACGCTATCGCTCACATCCAATCCATCCACAAACTCTGCAATAGTTTGTGCGTTTATTTGCTGGTTGGTACGGGTAAGGTCTTTTAATGCCTCATATGGGTTTGGATAACCTTCGCGCCTTAATATGGTTTGAATAGCTTCGGCAACAACCGGCCAGTTGGCTTCCAGGTCGGCAGTGATGGCGTCCTGGTTAAGTAGTAGTTTATTTAAACCTTTAACGCTCGATTTTATAGCGATAAGGGTATGTGCTACCGGTACGCCTATGTTGCGTAATACTGTCGAATCAGTTAAATCGCGCTSTAATCTCGATATTGGCAGCTTGGCAGCCAGGTGTTCAAACAGCGCATTTGCAATACCCAGGTTACCTTCCGAGTTCTCAAAATCAATAGGGTTAACTTTGTGTGGCATGGCCGACGAACCGATTTCGCCTGCTTTTATCTTTTGCTTAAAATAGTTCATGGATATGTAGGTCCACATATCACGGTCCAGATCAA
>NZ_JBFUKF010000897.1:0-753 GCF_056400985.1 Mucilaginibacter sp. P4_G9
CCGTAAAGAATGCCGTTGAAAGTTAAAACATTGTTAATGATCCAAAACGACAATTCAATTTATAGGTTATTGCTCATTGGTTTATTCATCGCAAGTCCATCTTTACATTACCTGTGCTATTATAACACTTATGACCCTGTTTGGTTAAGGGTAATTAATAGTCTTTTATGTTTAATATCGCTTGCACTATCATTTAACAGCAACAAAACCATCTATACAATAAGCACTTACATCACTATTTTAGCATTTATGCTAATCAATAACTGTATTTTACTTAGCATTAATGGTTTTGAACATGCTTACCTTTTTAGTTCCATTACAGTTTTTATAGCTTTAACCCTATTTTGTAATAAAGCCTGGGAGTTTATTACCATAAGCGTCTTAAATTTATTTGCCATAATTACAGCTTACATTTTGGCGCCTCATTTAAATATATCTTTAGCCATATTGGTGGGAATTAGTATAATTTTTACCCTTATAGCCTGTGTATCATTCCTGGTGGTAAAAAGCTATCATTACCAGCTTAAAAATGCGGTAAAAAAGGTAATGGACCTTAATGCCAGCCTTGTGGCTAATGACGGGATGCTGCGCGAAAGCCGTGAGCATCTTACATCGCTGATCAACTCAATTAATGATATTATTTTTGAGTTTAATGAAGATAAAGTTTGCCTTAACGTTTGGTTCAATAATCTATCCAAAAAAACGATTGATCCCCGGTTACTTGTTGGTAAAAAAATTGAAGAAGTATTAGGC
>NZ_JBFUKF010000898.1:0-744 GCF_056400985.1 Mucilaginibacter sp. P4_G9
CAACGTATCTGTATTATAGGCAAAAGCTATAGTATTCAATAATAGTAAATACGCGGCTATTAATATTTTCTTCATATTTACTATAGGGGTTTTACACTTAATTGAGCATAATTATAATAAAAATGCGAAGAAAATAAAACTTTCAATACATTTGACTTTATAACCAATTATTAAAAGCCTATTTAACCTAAATTATTACTATGTCCGTAGGAGTGTTGTATGTTGACGATGAAATAAATAATCTGAATAGTTTTAAGGCGGCATTCAGGAGAAATTTTAATATTTACACAGCCCAGTCGGCTGCCGAAGGTCGTCAGGTGCTACTCGCCCAGGAAATTGGCGTGATAATTACTGATCAGCGTATGCCTGATACCACTGGTATTGAATTTTTAGAATCAATTTTACCACTATACCCTGATACTATCCGGATACTTTTAACAGGTTTTTCGGATGTTAATGCCGTAATGGATGCTATTAACAGGGGGCAGGTATATAAATACCTTGTAAAACCCTGGCAAAACAACGAGCTTAAAATTTACATTCAAAATGCCATTGAAATATATGAACTACGGAAAGAAAACAAAGAACTTATCAATAAACTGAAAATAGCCAACTTTGAACTTGAAGCGCTTATTAAAGCTGGTAAGTCATGAGGTACGAAAAGGATTTGCCGGAATGGTATCTTATAACTGCAATTTAAATCGCACACCCTACGTCTCTCGCCTTATGTATCAGGTATAACAT
>NZ_JBFUKF010000899.1:0-740 GCF_056400985.1 Mucilaginibacter sp. P4_G9
TGATTATTCTGGTCTAAAGCATAAACTTCTTTTATATTAAAAGATATCAGATCATTTGTTTTTGAAATACTAACAGAACCATCCGGAAATAGAATCGCAGGATAGGGCTCATATCCTTTTAGTCTCAAGCAAAAGGGGAAGATCAGAAGTGCTAATAAAAAAAGAGTGAACTTTGTTGAATGCATATATGTAATTATTCGAATTATGTAATTAATTCATGTGTCAAATTGTCTGAACAAAAAACACTGTAATCAAGCACTGGATATTACAAGCTAATAAATAAAGTACTTAAATCTTCAGATTAATTTGAAAACTAAATCCCTATATAATATTATCACCCACCTTGAACATATTAAATTCCATCAAAATATTCAGGCGTAAATATACTTTTTTTATAAATTAAAAACCCATTTTGTTGATGAATTTATAACTTATTTAAGTTGGTTTAATTACCTCAAATTGTAGGAAAGGTGTTAAATTGGTAAGCATACAAAGAAACTTGGTTGGCCACAACAAAGGGCTCACAATGCTAAGCAGGCTTATGTAATTGTGAGGCCATTACGCTAATGATCGCTTTCCACTATGGTCAGTTCGCCAGCCTAAAGCATTTTTATATTCATTTAATTTTTAAAGTCGATGCCTGGTAAAATTATCGCTCAAATTTTTGAAATCTATATTTTAATGCCGAACTCGTCACTTAGAGCTTGTTTAGCAGCATGATAACCACACATACCGTGTAC
>NZ_JBFUKF010000900.1:0-732 GCF_056400985.1 Mucilaginibacter sp. P4_G9
GAATAGGGGGTTAAATAATGCTACTGGTAGTTTAGTTGTTTTTTTTGATTCTGATGATAGTATGCTGCCGGATCGCATTTTTAAACAAGCAAACGCAATAACCCGGGAAGATACTGATTGTTGTGCGTGCGGATTTATAAATTCATTAAATGGAGAAGTCCATATTCCACGTGTTAAAAATGGTAAAGATTATATTACATCCTTAATTCATTGGGATATAATGGGGAGTACACAATGCTGGATGTACAAAAGGGAGATCCTTTTAAAAATTGACGGATACGATACAAGTTATGCTTGTTACCAGGATTGGGATTTAACCTTCAGATATCTTACTAACACCAATAAAGTTTCTTTAGTAAAAKAAAGCCTGAGCGTTTTTTTTAATGAAGACCAGGAAGATAGGATTACCGCTCAAATACATACGGATAAGCGGCTGCCACATATACAGCGGTATTATTTGAAAGTATTAAAATGGTTAGCTGAACAAGGGACAAATTATAGGTTAATAAATGATGTAGTGTTTTTATATGTGCATCAGATAATATTAGCTTATTATAAAAAAGGTATGAAACAGGAAGCGAAAAATTCTTATTTTTCTTTTAATAAGAATTTGAAAAGCATATCCTTTAATGTTTCATTAATGTGCAGAGTATTTCTTTTTAAGAATTTAATCAAGACAATGCTTCATCGAATAAAATAGAAGTGCTGAATTATATTGGCACAAATAGGGAT
>NZ_JBFUKF010000901.1:0-732 GCF_056400985.1 Mucilaginibacter sp. P4_G9
GCTGTGCTTCTCTCTTTTAGTCCTTTGTCTAAAAGTCCTTGCTCCTTTGTCTAAAATCCTACTCCAAAAAAACCTGTCCATTATCACAAAATCTGTCCGATATCGATCACTTTTCCGAAATTATTAAATTATAAATATCTAATAATCAAATTATTATAGTTGGTATAGCTCTTGCAAAACCTTATGCAAATTATATCACAATGGATAAGGAAATTACGCTCGAGGTATCATATCAAAAAAGGAAGAAAGGGGCATTGGTAGCTATTATAAGTATTGCGGTTTTGGTACTGCTGATAGTTGCACTTCGGGGATTCATCAAGTCATCAGTAAAAAAATCAGAGATAACTACCGCAGTTGTAGAGGTGGGAGATATAGAAAATACCCTTAATGCTACAGGTGAAGTTTTGCCCGAATTTGAAGAGATCATCACCAGCCCGATAAACGCATCGATAAAAAGTGCGCTCATGGATGCAGGTAATAAAGTTCAACCAGGCCAATCTATACTCACATTAGATAAATCGGCCACGCAAACAGAATTTGATAAACTCAATTTTACGCTTGAATCAAAACGCAATGAGATCAGCAAACTAAAGCTTGATCTTGGTAAAAGTTTTTATGATATCCAGTCTAACAACGATATCAAACAACTGCGCATCAGCAACCTTGCCGATGCTGTTGAAAATGCCAAACGCCTGTTTAAAGCAGGTGGTGGTACCCGTGAAGGGATAGAAC
>NZ_JBFUKF010000902.1:0-730 GCF_056400985.1 Mucilaginibacter sp. P4_G9
GTCCAACCGAGGTCGACTTACTTATAGGCGATCCTACAAAATCAAAAACTAAATTAGGCTGGCAACCAAAATATGATCTTAAAGGCTTAGTAACAGAAATGGTTGCTGCCGATGTTGATTTATTTAGAAGGGAAAAGCTGCTAAAAGATTCAGGCTACATTATTAAAAATCAGTTTGAATAATTATTAATGGAAAAGGAAGCCAAAATATATATTGCCGGCCATAGAGGTATGGTGGGTTCAGCTATTTATAGAAAACTGGAAAAAGAAGGATTTACCAATTTAGTAACCCGTACTTCATCAGAGATTGATTTACGCGATCAGCAGCAGGTAAGGGATTTCTTTGCATTGGAAAAGCCCGAGTATGTTTTTTTAGCAGCAGCAAAGGTTGGCGGTATTGTTGCAAACAATACTTATCGTGCCGAGTTTTTGTACGATAATTTGCAGATACAAAATAATATCATTCATAATTCGTACCTAAATGGGGTAAAAAAACTCATGTTTTTAGGCTCAAGCTGTATCTATCCCAAAATGGCTCCTCAGCCATTGCGTGAAGAATATCTTTTAACAGGTTTACTTGAAGAAACTAATGAACCTTATGCAATTGCTAAAATTGCCGGTATAAAAATGTGTGATGCTTATCGGGCGCAATACGGTTGTAATTATATCTCGGCTATGCCCACAAATTTGTACGGATATAATGATAATTACCACCCCCAGAACTCTCATGT
>NZ_JBFUKF010000903.1:0-729 GCF_056400985.1 Mucilaginibacter sp. P4_G9
GTTTTAAGCCGAGTGTTGTTTCGGCCAAATTGTATTCAATCCTGTTATGATAAAACGAAGTATCGACAGCAAGGTCAGGTGCAACTTCCAGTTTAACATCTTCGAGTTTATCTTTAAGCGTAAGTGGATTTTCAATTGGCATACCCATCTGAAATTTTAATAACTGATAATTTAAGGCCAATAAACGGATAGTATTTTCTCGGTTCGTAACCAAATTATTGTGTTGAACAGTTATACGGTCAACGTCAATCTTTTCAACCGTACCTTGTTTGTTCCCTGCTACAGTTTCATCTAACTGCTGTTTTAATTGTTTAATGTTTGCATCCAAAAGTCGAAGTTGCTCGTTACTTACCAAAACCTGGTAATATGCTTTGGTAACGTTTACATTAGCTTCGATCTTTGAACGCTTAAAGTTTCGTTCAGAAAGTTCGCGATAGGTTTTAGATGCTTTTAGTCCTACAAGGTAACTACCATCAAATAATATTTGGTCGGCAGTTAATCCTAAGCTCGATTGATATTTTACGCCAAACTGCACCGGAATAAAAGTACCAGCAGGGGCTCCAAAAAACTGACCGGGCAATAAAGTGGTAGGTATTTTTAAATAGTCCTGAAACGATGCTGTTCCGCTAACTTGTGGTAAACCAATCCCTGTTGTTTCTTTAACTTTAAAAATAGCACTTTTAACATCCAATCCTGCATTCACAACCGAATCCTGATGCTCATAAGCAT
>NZ_JBFUKF010000904.1:0-724 GCF_056400985.1 Mucilaginibacter sp. P4_G9
GGGTTGGGCTTCCTCCAGAAATTTCAACTACTAAATCATTTGGCACTAAAATTTTGTGTTCGTTTTTTTCTAGGATAAATCGCGCTGGTGTTTTTATCTCACCTTTTCCATTTATTCCGTTGATATCGGCTCCTCTAATGCATTCCACTTTAGTAGTATAATTGCCTTCGGGACGTTCTTTTCCCCAGTCACCACTTTTATCAATTAAGATGAAATAGTCAAGGCTCTTGGCACTCCAAACTTCGGGAATACTTTTTTTAAGGTCATTATTATAAATCATTTTACCCCCAGATGATTTATAGGGATTCCCGTTTTTATCTGGAAAATCAAATTGCACAAACCAATAGTCAAAAAGCGTTTTCCTTATTGATTCCAGTTCTGAGTTGATTCGATTGTGAAGTTCGATTTTCGAATCAATTGAAGATAGCACAGCTGCTATGCTTTTTTGCGAAACTCTATCGGGAACAAATATTTTTTGTCTTTTTAATGCTCCTTCATTTACCCTTTTTCGTCCAGAAGTACCTTCCATGCAACTTATAGCTCGTTGCCTGAAAGTAGGACTTTTTGCCAGATAAAAAATGTAATCATTGATTGAGTTTGCATTCTCTCTTAACACAATAAATTCTGACGATCCAAATGCTACCTCCCCATCATTCAAAATGTCGACCTGTGCAGTTTTTCCGTTTTCAAGGCATGGCGTGATCTTAGCGACTAACGTATCACC
>NZ_JBFUKF010000905.1:0-720 GCF_056400985.1 Mucilaginibacter sp. P4_G9
GTGCAGGGCCAATAAAACCGGCATTCGTACGCGGTAAAATTCATCTAAATTTGAAGAAAATATAGACAGGAAATTTACCCTTTCCATTAAGGGAAGATCCTCCTTTTCGGCCTCCATTAAAATACGCCCGTTAAAAAGCAGCCAGCTCAGGTCCCTGTCAAAAAATGAGTAATCCATAAATAGCAGTATTTGTTTAGTAATAAAATTTACTGCTTACAGCAATGTTGAAATAATGAATGCAGCTACCGAAATAATAAGCCCAAACATGAATATATTATAAGAAGCACGCAATAACCTGTATTTTTTACCCAGTACAACGCCCTGCGAATAATTGTCGCGGATGAGGCTGCCATACAAAAAGTCGCTATCGTCCATCATTTTAATCATTCCATCGCTGTATTCATTAAGCGACATCCGGTAAAAGTTACCAAAAAACAACAGGTTAACCGTTTTCTTTTCAATGTCATCATGCGTAAACAATCCGCTCGGGATAGACGGCCGGGTTGCGAGAATAGAAAATGTCATGGTAAGTAAGCTTACAGCAAGCAGCATGAAAGTTGGTATCAGCAGGTTTGAATGCTCGTCAAGCTTACGTAGTACCAAACTAATGATAGCCGATAAAATGATAGAGTTTACAGTGATCATGATATGAGCCTTATTGTCGGCCATATCGCTCAACCGCTGGTGATTGCTTGAGCTGATGCGGAACATGGTTTCGAT
>NZ_JBFUKF010000906.1:0-716 GCF_056400985.1 Mucilaginibacter sp. P4_G9
TAATAGAAGATGGCGAACAGGCAAAGAAAATCACTCGCCAATGGATTAAGGTTACAAATAAGTACTTGAATCGTATAGCTTCCAAATGTCACTTATCGATTAACCTAACAACCTATGTAATCCGGCACACATGGGGAACAACAGCAAAAAAACTCGGTTATTCCAATGAACTTATCGCCGAGTGCATGGGACATGAGTACGGTAACAAAATAACTAACATTTATTTGGATGATTTTGAACAAGACCTGATTGACGGAGTAAATGATAAAGTTATATTGACAGTTATACCCTGCTCAAAAGAAATTGTTCTCTACGTTAATTATGTGCTATTAACGCGACCTACTGGATATTTGGCGAAGTGTAAACTAAAATTACAACACGTCTTTTAATTAAGAACATTGGAACAGAGCTCCTAAATTATTAATTAAGAAGGCAGGTATTATCCTGCTTTCTTTAGATTTGGATAATGAGTAAACGGTTAAAATATATTGAAAAAGAAGGGCTAGTAAGCATTCGGATTACAATCAATTTAGAAAATTGGGGTAATTTAGAAAGGTTCTCCAGTGGCTTTCAAATTACCAACGATACAGCAAAACGTTTTGGTAAGGAATCAATCAAGCACGTTGAAATTCCGCTGTATAATCTACAGAGCAGCAAAAAAAATGATTTTAATGATTACAACTGGGATCTTCTAACAGAAGATATAAACCCAAAAT
>NZ_JBFUKF010000907.1:0-708 GCF_056400985.1 Mucilaginibacter sp. P4_G9
GTATATAAGAACTAAAAAAAAGAAAAGGGCAAAATAGTATGGTGGCAAAATTCTTCTGGCTCTTCGTTTTAAATAAGAAAAAAAGCCGCCATTAAGCTTTTTTTCTTCGTTTAAAACGACAGGGATAGTGAGGCTGTAGCCCGATAGCACTATAAATACCGGCACGGCATAATGTCCGTTAAAAATAATGGCAATAATTGGTTTTAAATAAAAGGGAAACTTATCTGAGTTAACCCCATGTCCTGTAAAAAGAATAGCATGAAACATAGCAATTGTTAAAGCAGAAAATCCTCTTAGTCCATCTAAGTATTCTAATTTAGGCCTTTTTGATTTCTGTCCTAATTCGTTCGTGTTCATGTTTTATTATTATATAATAGTTTAAAATTAACTAGTTTTGATAGCTAAATGTAGTAATTTAAATCGCAAATATAGCCCCTACGAAATGAAAAGTGGCAGTGAAAGGCAATCCATATAAATTATTAAGCTAAATTGATAAAATAGCTCTCCCTGGAAAGAATTTGAATCAGTCAAATTAATATTGATTGTTTATGTAATAACAAGAGTTCATTAAAGTTCGAAGTAGGTGTTTAATTTAGAGTATATTAAGTAAAAAATAAACCTGGAATAATTTGATTAATCGGCTGATAACGAGCATTCTAATAATGTTCTCCTACGATTTCTGTTAAGCATGGCTACCAAGGCTAACCT
>NZ_JBFUKF010000908.1:0-705 GCF_056400985.1 Mucilaginibacter sp. P4_G9
ATATTACCGGCAAGCTGTTATCTCCCCGCAAGATCATGATGGATACCCGCGACAGGATCACCGAAGTGGGCAATAACCTGGATAAGCATGGGAAGGACTATGACGATGGCAAAGCCTTGCTTGATAATTACATCAGCCGGGAGGAATTATGGGCATGTACCACCTGTAATGCCTGCACAGAGGCCTGTCCGGTAAATATTAACCCATTGGAGATTATTACCGAAATGCGCCGCTATATCGTGATGGAAGAATCGCAGGCCCCTGCCAGCCTGAATAACATGTTTGGCAATGTTGAAAACAACGGCGCCCCCTGGAAATACAGCCAGGCCGACAGGTTGAACTGGGCGGAGAAATAGCAGGTAGGTTTAAGTCTGCAGTTAGTCAAATAGCTCCATGGTTTATATGCTATGAAAAAATGATAAATCCGAAATGGAAAACGAAAAATCCGAAATAAAGATACCCACCATGGCCCAAATGGCTGCCGAAGGCAGGGAGCCCGAGATACTGTTCTGGGTGGGCTGTGCGGGTAGTTTTGATGAGCGGGCACAAAAAATAACCCGTGATATCTGTAAGATCCTGCATCATGTGGGTATCAGCTATGCCGTGTTGGGTACCGAGGAAAGCTGCACCGGCGACCCGGCCAAGCGGGCCGGTAACGAATTTTTGTTCCAGATGCAGGCCATGACCAATATCCAGGTATTGGAT
>NZ_JBFUKF010000909.1:0-704 GCF_056400985.1 Mucilaginibacter sp. P4_G9
GTGTGGCTTTTGCCGAAACCCCATACTTTGATATATTGAATTTTCCGTTGTTAAAAGGAGATAAAAAAACTGTATTGGTAGCGCCTGGCGAAGCCATTGTTACCGAAAAAATAGCGCATAAATACTTTGGCAACGATAATGCCATTGGTAAGGTGATTCGCCTTGATAACAAAGTGAATTTTACCATTACCGGTGTTTTAAAAGATATACCGGCCAATACCGACCGCCGGCAGCAGATCTATTTATCATATGGCAGCATGGCTGAATATACAGATAAGCGCCGGGAAGACAACTGGGGCGGTGTATACAGTGGGAGCGAGGCATTTACAAAACTTAAAACCGGCGTGTCTAAAACCCAGGGCGAAAAAGCTTTGGCCGAAATTGTTAAAAAGCACTACACTGGCCGCGACCTGAAAGTGTGGTTTTTTAAACTCCAACCTATTAGCGATATACATTTTAATGCCGAACTTGACGGTTACGCAGATAAAAAGTATTTATGGGCGCTATTTTTTATAGGGATATTCCTGATTATTACTGCCTGTGTAAATTTTGTAAACCTGGCAACAGCACAGGCACTTAACCGCTCAAAAGAAGTTGGGATCCGCAAAGTATTGGGTAGCCTGCCTCACCAGCTTTTTTGGCAGTTTATAGCCGAAACTGCTTTAATAACGGTTGTGGCGGTTGTTTTAGCGGTAGGGATATCG
>NZ_JBFUKF010000910.1:0-699 GCF_056400985.1 Mucilaginibacter sp. P4_G9
CTCTCTCGGATTGCATTCTATAGTATGATGATCTGTTTTAAGGTGTTTAGCTATATTAGCTGCAAATACACTTTCATCAAATCTTTTCTCATTAAATTTAATGCAAAAGGTTTTAACCTTCTCGTTATGCTGAGCTGCGAGTGCTGCAATAAGTGAAGAATCAATGCCTCCGGAAAGAAACACACCCAGATCCACATCTGCATGCATCCTAATATTAACCGCATCTGTTAACAATATTCCGAGTTTTGTTTTAGCTTCAGAATATGATCCTTCGTATTTGTTTGTATAAGCAAGGTCAAGATCCCAATATTTCGCTGTCTGAAATTTTCCAGTGTTTATATCAAAAGTGAATGTATAACCAGCCTTAAGTTTTTTGATCTCATTCCATGCTGATTTGGGTTCTGGTACATATCCCCATATAAAATATTCATTTATTGCCTCATCATCCAGGGTTACATCCCGGCCAATATATATTTGCGAAGGCTGACTGGCAAATTCAAAATCGAGGCCATTATGGGCGTAATAAAATGGTTTTTTTCCAAGCCTATCTCTGGCTCCAAAAAACTGCTGCGTTTTGGTGTTATAAATTACAAAGGCAAACATGCCATTAAATTGATAAACACAACGCTCGCCATATTCAAGATATGCCGCCGCAAGCACCTCTGTATCCGAATCTGTATAAAATGAATAGCCTAAGGC
>NZ_JBFUKF010000911.1:0-693 GCF_056400985.1 Mucilaginibacter sp. P4_G9
CTCAAAGCACCATTCTCTGTTGTAATCTCCAGGGATATCGCTAAAAAATACTTCGGCAACGTAAATCCGGTGGGGCAAACACTTATCATAAAAACAGATAGTGCATATACCTACCACATTACAGGCGTAGCCGAAAACGCCCCGTCAAATTCATCTATCGACTTCAACTTTGTGGCGTCTAACACAAGTTTGCTTTCAATGAAAGAAGCATCAATGTATACAGGTTCGCAAGGTATAAGCTTTGGCTCATTCGGGTTGACCCTGCTTTTAAATCATGCCTCGGATACTGCCACGTTGAGGCGTAACCTGCAGGCGATGGCAAAAAAGGATAAAAGCTTTGATGAGATGATTTATACCTTATCGCCGATAACGGATACCCACCTGCACATGAACTTTGGCGATTCATCTAACACCAGGTATTTAAAGATTTTTCCGTTGGTGGCTTTGCTCATATTGCTGCTGGCATTGGTTAATTACATGAGCCTTTCTACCGCGAGGGCGACGTTAAGGGCCAAGGAAGTAGGAGTACGCAAAGTATCCGGTGCAAGCCGTATTAGTATTGCCGTGCAGTTTTATGTGGAGTCTGCCTTGTTCGCGGGCATTTCATTCGTGTTGGGTTATTGCTTGTGTTATGTGTGTAAGCCCTGGTTTTTAAATGTATTGCAGCTAAAGATCGATAGCTCGTTTTTATAC
>NZ_JBFUKF010000912.1:0-689 GCF_056400985.1 Mucilaginibacter sp. P4_G9
ACCTACCCCTATCTCACTTTTAACATCCATGTGCAGGCCTTGCAAATCAAGCAATCTTTTTACAATGGCCAGGCCCAAACCCGTACCACCATATTGGCGGGTGGTGGTTAATGATTCCTGCGTAAATGGCTCAAATATGCTGTTAAGGTTATGTTCCTCGATACCGATACCRGTGTCTTTTATCAAAAATTTGACGATAACAGTATTATGCCGGTCCTCAAAACACGTAGCCTTAACCAAAACATTCCCTTTTGATGTAAATTTTATTGCATTACTAACCAGGTTATAAATAATTTGGGCAATGCGTGTAGGATCGCCAAAAATCACTTTATCATTTAGTAAACAATCAACCTCCATTTCAAACTTCAAACCTTTTTCTGCAGCCTTTATCATCTGCGCGCCGCAAGTATTGTTCATCAGTTCGGACAGGTTAAAACGGGTGTTTTCAAAAACAACCTTACCCGATTCTATCTTATTAAAATCAAGCACATCGTTAACAATGGTAAGCAGGTTATTTGCCGAAAACTTTAGTATTTCCAGGTTTTCTACCTGGTCGTTCCTTGGATCGTTCATCAGCAGCAGGTTGCTCATTCCTATCACGGCATTAAGCGGCGTACGAATTTCATGCGACATGGTTGCAAGAAATTCGGTTTTGACGTGAGTTGATTTTTCGGCCTTTTCAATTGCAG
>NZ_JBFUKF010000913.1:0-687 GCF_056400985.1 Mucilaginibacter sp. P4_G9
GCATCGTATTGCTGTGCCATGATAAGAATACTTGCGGCTAACTGGGCTTGCCTGCCTATTACAATCCTTATGGTTTTATCAAAATATAGCCTTTGATAGGATGTTAAGAGATTTAGGCGGGTTAGCCAGCCTGCTGTTTGATCGGCGCTTGCAGAATTTGAATAACGTATGGATATGGAAAGCACTTCTTCAATAACATAGAACCGGGCGCCGCTACCGGCCAATTTAACATGCAAATCGGCATCCTCCCAAATGCGGAGGTTGGTATTGAACCCTCCGGTGGTTAAAAATTTTTCTTTGCGGTACAACCCGTTTATGCCGCCAATGGGATGGGCAATGGTGTATGAAACAGCATCCTGATTGATTTGTCCGTTGGAATATTTCCAGCTGATTAATATGTTTTTTTGATCGGTATCGTACCAATCAACGTTACACAGCACCACATCATAATTACCTGTTTGGGCAATAATGGCTGTTTTTGCCAGGTAATCAGGATCTAAAAAATCATCAATATCATGAAAATGAATCCATTGGCCATTTGCAGCTGCTGCAAGCATGTTGCGGGCAAAGCCGGGGCCTTTGTTTTCGTCGCCTTGAATTACGGTACAACCTCTCTTTGTTAACAGTGTAACGGTATTATCGGTACTTGCGTCGTCATAAAATATAACCTCGTTAAAAGGTTTGTTC
>NZ_JBFUKF010000914.1:0-683 GCF_056400985.1 Mucilaginibacter sp. P4_G9
GGGCAAATGTGTTCTTCATCTCTAAAGTTCCAATCAAAAGTTGCAAAACCAGTAGCTTCCGCAGCCAGCCGAAGGCGGTTTTCACTCTCCTGTGCTGCTTGCTTGGCATTTACCTCACCGGTGATATCTACAATTGTATTTAAAATATACATTTCGTTACCATCACCACAAAAAAAAGGCACATTACTACATGACCAGTATCTAACGTTGTAATTGCCGGTCTCAGGATCCCTGGTATCATACCTATAACTTGGGATATCTATTTTTTGACCCGTTTCTGCTACTTTGGTAAATATTTTACGGGCGCCGGTTTCATCTTTGGGATCGTTGTCATCATCAGGAAAAACGCGGAAAAAGCTTTTGCCTATAATTAACTCCCTGGTAGCATTGGTTATAGTAAGATAAGTATCACTTGCAGCCATTATGGTAAAATGAGGCGCATTGGCCTTAATTAATAAAGAACCCGGCGATTTTTCGAAAATAATCTTGAAAATTTCTTCCGGTAAAGTATGTAGAACCTCAGCAGACATTTTTTTGGATAGATTTTAGGTATTGCGAGATAAAGTTAGAATTTAAACTCAAAAAGTGTATTATTTGTAATAATATTTTTTCACTGCAAAAGAATAATATGCTGTATGCTGCACCTTTAGCTTTTTATTTGTGTTATCATTATAGGGTTCGTC
>NZ_JBFUKF010000915.1:0-682 GCF_056400985.1 Mucilaginibacter sp. P4_G9
GCTTAAACAAGTTCATTTTATAAAACAAAAAAGCAGGTTGCAAACGCACCTGCTTTTTTGTTTTATAAATCTATTTAAATATTAACATTAAAAGCTTTATCCCTTTTGGCGCGGTTACGCAATTTAAAAAACACTACCAGGTTTAAAAAGTGCATAGCTCCTAATATCAGGATGATCCAGCCTAATTTGTAGCTCAATACCTCAACTACTACCTGGGTATTGGTTATGCCGCCGGTTTCTTTCAGGGCCAAACTCATGTAACCTATATTGATAAGGTAAAAACCAACCACCAATAGCTTGTTTACAGAATCGGCCAGTTCATTATTGCCGTGAAAAATGTCTACCAGGAAAATGCGCCCGTTTTTAAATAATACCCTGGCAACCCATACTGTTAATGCAATGCTTACCAACAGGTAAACAAGGTAAGTTAAAATAAAGTAGTTCATGATTGTGTGATTTTTATTGTATACAAATTATTGAATTTTCAGAAAAAAATGAAATATAAAATTAAAAAAATATTACTTAAATATTTTGAATATTGAACCAAAAAACCAGCTTTCTTCGGCTTTCAGCATAGTTTCTAAGGTTTTGTTCACGTTTTTTGCCAGCTTATTAATATCTGCTACCGATGTTTTAAAAGTTTTATAAGCGGGATCTTTTTCATCCCCTTTAACCTCTGATA
>NZ_JBFUKF010000916.1:0-681 GCF_056400985.1 Mucilaginibacter sp. P4_G9
GTACATTATTGTTAAGCGATAAAACCAAAGTCCCCATCTCGCGCCAGAACCGCGAAATGGTAAAAGATGCTTTAGGCAAAAGTTTAGCATAAAAAACCTATAATTGCATATACCTAACAAATTATGAAAATTATTTTATCAGCCCTCGTTTTGACCATTGCAGCAACTATAGCCTACGGCCAGGAAAAGCCGATGCCTTYGTATCCAAAAGGTGTGCCCAATTCAAAACCTACGCCTGCCACTTATGTAGAGAAAATAAATGGTGCATGGATAACAGGGGTAAGTGAACCAACCCTCACACCTTATTTGCCGGCAAAAGGTAAGGCCAACGGAGCCGCTATTGTAGTTTGCCCGGGCGGCGGTTATGGCGGTTTAGCCAATGCACATGAGGGGATAGCCATTTGCCAGGAATTTAATAAAATAGGTGTAACAGCGTTTTTACTGAAGTATCGCTTGCCAAGTGATGATATAATGGTAGATAGGTCAATCGGTCCGCTACAGGATGCGCAAATGGCCATATTAACTGTTCGTAAAAATGCTAAGGAGTGGGGGATAAACCCTGCAAAAATAGGAATTATTGGCTTTTCGGCCGGCGGTCACCTGGCATCTACCGAAGGAACACACTTTGATAAACCGGTGATTGAAAATAAAGATAACATTAGCCTGCGCCCCGATTTTATG
>NZ_JBFUKF010000917.1:0-678 GCF_056400985.1 Mucilaginibacter sp. P4_G9
CATATGCGCCAGGTTGCGCATCCTCTTCTCCGACTCCTGCAACTCATTGGCAAAAAAACGCATCAGCTTTATCACAAAGTTATTGTTAACATTTAACGTTGATTCAAGAAAATCCATACTGATGTAGCAGATCACGCCGGTTTCAATAGCTGTAGCAGATACAGGGTAATATCCTGCATCCCCCATGCCCAGATGACCCACTATATCGCCTTTTTGCGCAAAGCGTACTATCAGCTCTTTTTCTGCATCCCACTTTTTATGAACCTTTATTTTACCCTCATAAACAAAGTAAATGCCGGTTACCGGGTCGCCTTCTTTAAAAATTGCCTCTCCCTTTTTTACAATATGGTTTTGGCGATGAGTTTCAATAACCGGGATCCAATCCTTTAAGCAATGCATGCATAAAAAGCAGCTTTTTAAATCACAGATGTTTTTGCTTTTCGCCATTTATGTATGCTTGTTTTTCGCCCTTTGGTTTCTGGCGCTAAATTATTAAAAGTAACGCCCTTTTGGTTGTTCCCATGTAGCCATATTAAAAATAATTCCCAGGATCACAATTACCGATCCGGCAAACACAGGCCACGGGAAAGATTTTAAACCATTAATGTTGACTGTCCAGTTATGTGAATCAACTGCGTTAACTGTAGTTAAATTGGTAAAGGTTAAAAAACCGATAAT
>NZ_JBFUKF010000918.1:0-664 GCF_056400985.1 Mucilaginibacter sp. P4_G9
CATGATATACATTAGAAATTTAATATTTCAGGACAAATTCCACTCAAGATGGTTGATTCTGTTAACCGATCTTATGATTGTCCTGTTGGCACTATGCCTGTCTTTTTACCTTAAAGACAAACTTGATTTTAAAGAAAGCAATATTTACTATATTACATTTTACTGTAGTAACGCTATATTGATATTTCTGTTCATGCGTATCCATACGCATATAATAAGGCATTCCAATACCAGGGACATGCTACGCATACTCGTTGCTGTTTTGGTTAGTAATGCAGCCTTTTTGTTGATTTATCATATTTTATTTGCTTCTTACCTTAAAATTAGTCTTAAAGGTCTCGGGGATATTTTATTGATTAACTTTTTTATATCCTCATCATTATTAATGGGAATGCGTATAATAATTAAGGATGTTTTTAAATACTTTGATGAGCCGGGCTATAAAATTATAAAAGAAAACGTTTTAATCTATGGTTCAGGAACTCCATCTATTTTGATTAAAAATGCCCTGGAAGCTCAAAAAGGTTTTATGATAAATGTACAAGGATTTATAGATACCGACTCTGATAAAGTTTATAGTTGCATTGAACAAAAACGCGTATATCCGATAAAAGCAATAGAGAAGTTAAAAAATAAATTCTCTATAAAAACAATGCTAATAACA
>NZ_JBFUKF010000919.1:0-662 GCF_056400985.1 Mucilaginibacter sp. P4_G9
ATGTTAACGATAGTGAAGTATTATTGCAGCACATTAAGCCCGAAACCGGTGTAATCTGGATAGAAACACCGTCAAATCCGCTGCTCAAAATTACTGATGTTAAAAAGGTGGGAGCTATCGCGAAAGCAAAAAACCTCAAAGTTGTTGTTGACAATACATTCGCAACACCGATATGCCAGCAGCCATTAGCCTTAGGTGCCGATATGGTAATGCACTCGGCCACAAAATACTTCGGCGGCCATAGCGACCTGATGGGCGGAGCGCTGATTGTTGCCGAAAAAAGCGATTGGTGGGCAAAAATACGCCAGGTGCAGGAAATGGGTGGTGCCATCCCCTCCCCAACCGACTGCTTTTGGCTGGTGCGCAGCATTAAAACCCTGCCATACCGTGTTAAAGCACATGTATATAATGCGCAGTTATTAGCTGAATTTTTAGAGTACCACCCCAAAGTAGAAAAAGTTTTATATCCCGGTTTAACATCGCATCCGCAGCATGAAATTGCTAAAGACCAAATGCTTGCCTTTGGCGGAATGCTATCGTTTATAGTTAAGGGCGATGAGAACGATACCCATAACATCATCAACAAGCTAAAAATATTTACCAGGGCAACCAGCCTTGGCGGTGTGGAAAGTTTGATAGAACACCGTGCAACCATGGAAGGC
>NZ_JBFUKF010000920.1:0-661 GCF_056400985.1 Mucilaginibacter sp. P4_G9
GCACCTACCGCATCTACAATGCGGTTATTTGAAAATGGGGTTGAATTAAAACCACCGCATTCATTACACCAGGATATCCGCGATTATGGAAAAGGACGATTTAGTCATTGGGGTACTACTTTGATTTTTTCGGCATCTGATAATACAAACCCTGCAACCAACGGCAGAAAGTATACCTTCACGATGAACGGATCTRCCAGTACCTCGACAACTACAACTACAACGCCTACAACTACACCTACAACTACAACGCCTACTACAACTGTAGGTTCAGCAACTACAACAGGCATAACTTCAGCTTTAATGGGTTACGCAATGGTTGGCGGAACAACAACAGGAGGTGCAGGAGGTACAGCGGTTACTGTAACAACTTTATCTGAGTTAAAATCGGCAGTTGCGGGTACAACTCCAAAAATTGTTTACGTTAGTGGAACTATCAGTGGCTCGGGCGATGATCCGGTTTACGTTTCATCTAATAAATCAATCATTGGTAAACCAGGTGCAACTATTAAAGGCATATCACTTTACATGTTTACTGTAAACAATATCATTGTTCAGAACATTACTTTTAAAAATTATGTTACTGATGCAGCACTCATGATAAAGTTTTCAACTACACACGTTTGGGTTGACCACTGTGATTTCTCAAACGATCGTAGTC
>NZ_JBFUKF010000921.1:0-657 GCF_056400985.1 Mucilaginibacter sp. P4_G9
TTTTAATAACGTTGCAAGGATTTCCACCCGCAATTACATTTGCAGGAATACTTTTATGCACAACACTACCGGCTGCAATAATTGAATTTTCTCCTATTTCAACTCCTTTTAAAACTATAACACCACCACCAATAAACACATTGTCACCTATTTTAATTGGGCTTGTTTTAATATCAGTATCTGAACCACTCGTCCTAATTATTGGATCCAAAGAATGAAAATTTGTATCCCAAAATTTGCACCCTCCTCCTATTACAACATTATTACCGATTTCAATTTTATTCCAACAAATGAATGTTGAATTTGAAATGCCTACATTTTCACCTATTAACAGTTGGGCATCCTTTTTATATACAATAAATCTAAGTAAACTATCCCCGCCAATAGGGTTTGCATGTATGCCGGAATTTGCAGAAAAGTTTTTCCCTATCTTTAGTTCCCCCCCATTATTTTCAATATAAATAATTCCATTTATATTGATTTTTTGAAATATTGCATTATTAATTTTCAAATTATAAGAATTAATAATTTTATAATATTTTCTTTTAATAATGAGAAAATATTTAAAAGCTTTCATATAAAAAAATAAGAAGTGAGATTAATTTTACTTGCAGATATCATATAAATCTATAGCTAATATTAGGCATACCAAATACC
>NZ_JBFUKF010000922.1:0-656 GCF_056400985.1 Mucilaginibacter sp. P4_G9
GCTAATTAACTGTCCTATTACATTTATCAGTGAAACCTTTGAAATTGCGTGATTGGCTATTAGAATGGTATTAAGTATTTGTAAAATAAACTGGATGCAAAAAAAAACAAATATTATAAAAGCTATGAGATTTAGACTTTCCCCTTTAATTTCCGGAGTATTTAATATCCTACTCCAGTTAGTAAAAGCATTAATAATTATAAAAAAAGATATAAGTATCGTTGCGATTATTGTTAGCGTAGCATACGTTGTGCTCACATATATCCTTGAGTTATCATGCTGTTCTAAAGCATTTGTTTCAGCAATTTTATTCTTTAACCCATTACCTAAACCAACGTCAAAAAAGCTGAACCAATTTACTATCGAGCTTAAAGTTAACCATACACCATATTGAACTGGATTAATATAATGGATTGTCATGGGCACCAAAATAAATCCTATACCAATGCTTCCGCCTTTTAGCAGAAAGGAAAACGCTATATTTTTTTTTGCTTTAAGCGTTCGTTCATGTCCTTTTGAAAAAAAATCAATAACTCTTCCTTTTACACTTTTTAACATCTAAAATATTTTGATGGCCTATTTTAATGCATTTTACAAAAACAAGAATAACTCACAAATAATGAGAATACTTAGTTTAGCTGGGAGCCAATTAACTT
>NZ_JBFUKF010000923.1:0-655 GCF_056400985.1 Mucilaginibacter sp. P4_G9
GGCGAACCTTGCAGAAAGATACCGTCTCTGGTCTGGCGATGATATCATCATCAAAGAAGATCAAAACTCATTTTCGGTAAGTATTAAATTATTAAAAAAGTAATCATTGAGAGATGAAATAGCAGTTGCCGACGATCTCTCCCTAAACATTAGGAAATTAATAGGCGGGCCGGCAGATATTGTCCAGCTCAATTCCTCCTCTCACGCTTCGCATCAATATGTATTTTTTTACACGCAACCTCTTATCCGTCATAGCGAGGTACGAAGCAATCCCCAATTTACAGAGTAACTGAGCAAATCCGATCTGTATTTTGGGGATTGCTTCGTCGTACCTCCTCATAATGACGCGTTTACAAACTACTGATTATCAGCGCTGTTTTTAATATAACCTATGTCATTGCGAGGTACGAAGCAATCGCATGCTATACAGAGCGGACCTGCACAGTTCGCGATTGCCACGCTGCGCTCGTATTCTAGGTTTACTACAATTCCAAATTTAATTTAAAAAAGGTTTTCTTAAGCGGATCTTCGATAGTTTTCCACATACATTTCTCCTCTTTTCACCAGGGAGAACATTCGTAAAATCAGCTTAAACTTGACATTGTTTAATACTATCCCATATTCCTTGTTTTTTAGTTGCCGCTCTGCATATGCC
>NZ_JBFUKF010000924.1:0-650 GCF_056400985.1 Mucilaginibacter sp. P4_G9
CGGTATAAGTAAATGCCAGTGCACCTACAAGCCCCGCTCCCATGATCAGGATAAGGTTTGTTTGGTCAACCACATCATCGCGCTTGTTCAATAGTAACTTTTTTGCCAATGCGGTAATTGTCCAAAACAAAAACATAATGGTAGCGCCACTTGCAATTGCCGAACCCATATTGGTAAAATAAGGAACTTTAGTATTATCGCCCATTGAAAGAAGGGAAAATAACTTGCCCAGCATGGCAAATACCGGGTATCCGGGCTGATGGGCTACCTGTAAGCGGTAAGCGCATGAAATAAATTCACCGCAATCCCAAAAACTTACGGAAGGTTCTAATGTTAAGATGTAGGTTACAGAAGCTATAACAAAGCAAAGCCAGCCTAAAAGATTATTGATTTTTTTGTACTGCATTTAATATATATGGTATATGGTTTTATCGCGCGCAAATATCATGATTTTTATAGCTTATTTAAAAAAAACCGCTTGATGATGTCAAATTTAACAATTATTAACTTTTTTGGACTGAAGATTTACCGAGCAGAGAGCGGTAAGGATGAATGAGTTTTATTTTAAAAGACTATAAGAAAATAACTGAGGTTTAGCCTCATTCCAAAATCTGTTAAAAATGATATTTTTATCTTACAATAAATAATAC
>NZ_JBFUKF010000925.1:0-650 GCF_056400985.1 Mucilaginibacter sp. P4_G9
GCGATGTACAAAGCCGTCATAAAGAAAAAGGGCTGCCCTGGGAACTGGCCAAGGCTTTTGATGGTTCGGCGCCAATCAGCGCATTTGTGCCAAAAGCAAAGTTTACCAACATCTATGATATCAACTTTAAGCTGGATGTAAACGGCGAAACCCGCCAGCAGGGCAATACCGGCAATTTACTTTTCTCTTTTGAAAGCATTATCGCCTTTGTATCCAAATACATCACCCTAAAAAAAGGCGACCTGATTTTTACCGGCACGCCGGCAGGTGTGAGCAAAGTAAAGCCAGGCGACAGGCTTGAAGGTTATTTGGAGGATGAGAAAATGCTTGATTTTTACGTTAAATAAGCATGATTAAAAAAAGAACTATTGTTATCTGCGCCTTGTGCATAAGCCTTTGTTTAAATTTACAGGCGCAAACTACTATTATACAAAGCAGGACCTACCCTCAAAATTATTTCCGCTATCCGCTTGATCTGCCCCCTACTACGGCCGGTTCATTTGGCGAGTTAAGACCCCAGCATTTCCACTCCGGGCTCGATTTTAAAACCAACCAGCGCACAGGCTACCCGGTATATGCCGCAAATGACGGCTATATTTCAAGGGTGCGGGTTCAGTTTGGCGGTTTTGGGCGTGCTATTTATATTACCC
>NZ_JBFUKF010000926.1:0-646 GCF_056400985.1 Mucilaginibacter sp. P4_G9
GCTCTCAGCGTCGCTTTTATTTCTTTATAATTATATATTTCCCCGTTAAATACCACCGTAAGGTGGTTATAGGAAAAAGGCTGATCTGAGCGATGATCCAAATCAACAATTGCAAGACGATTATGCCCTAAAATAACAGGCCCAATGCGTTCAAAGCCAGAGTAATCGGGGCCACGGAATTGTACCCGCGTTAATTTTGCCTGTATTACCTCGTCGGGATAGTTAACTGTTGACCCATATATACCGCACATAAGATGAAAGTTTTATAAATTAATATTTGCGTTACTTTAATAGAAGAGTTTCATAGGCTTGTCCTATTTTATCCAGTGCGAACCGATTAATTATATCAGCTTTAATTTTATCATGTTCCCAGGTTTGATTACATGCACGAATAATTAGTCTTTTTAAATTAAGAACATCATTTTGTTCGGCTACAAAACCATTGAAGCCCTCTTCAATCAATTCTGCAACACCACCAACCCTAAAAGTAACTACCGGAACACCCACAGATAATGATTCGAGGAGTACATTCGGAAAACCCTCGGTAAACGAGCTTAAAACCATCAAATCGTGTTGAGAAACTTTTAAAGCGACATCTTCTATTTTGCCTGTAAAAAACACCCGACTTTCAAGATCATTTGAGCAT
>NZ_JBFUKF010000927.1:0-646 GCF_056400985.1 Mucilaginibacter sp. P4_G9
ACCTAAAACCGCAAGATCCTTTTGAACCAGGAATCCAATTTTTTTAAGGCCAAATTCATTTATTTCAACCAAAACAGGTTCGTTAAATTTCTTTTCTTCGCCAACAAAGGCTTCGGTAAGGTCTTTTATCGATGAGTACAGGAATGCGAAAATGGGCAATCGGTTAAACCAGCGTTTAAACCATCGTTTTATAGGATCGGTAATTACGTTGGTAACCAGTATGCCGGCCACCATGATTACTACCACTACGTTTAAAATACCCAGGCCTGGAATGTAAAGGTGTTTTCCCGTTTTATCAACCAGCAGATCGCTTAAATTTAATGCTTTATCAATTGTTGATACCCCCCAGTACATTAAAAAAATTGCCGCACCTATGGGCACAACTACCAATAATCCCTTTGCAAAATATGTGACTAAAACCCGCGCAAATCTGTTCATAAATGCCTCATTACTTCTACTCGTAAAAGTACACCCTTTTTACCCGTTGCGAAACATTAGTTAATATTTCATAAGGGATTGTGGTTATTTGCTTCGCCAGTTCCTCAATGCGCTGGTGCTGCCCGTCGAATATAATTACCTCATCGCCTTCCTGTACATCAATACCGGTTACATCAAGCATACACATATCCATGGTGATGTTACCAAC
>NZ_JBFUKF010000928.1:0-639 GCF_056400985.1 Mucilaginibacter sp. P4_G9
CACTTGTACCTGCCGATATAAGCCTGGGGCGAAAAGCAGTCTTTTTGCAGCGTTTCTTCAAAATCCTCATCCGGTACTTTTACAGATGCAGTTGGCGGCACCGAATCTGGCCCGGTAAACAGGAAAGTTTTACCGCCTACGTTGAAACATAAATGCTCGCCCAGTTTAATGTCTTCGGTAACGCCGGGCAGTTTATGGCAAATGGCTTGTATGGTTTCTATGGTCATAACTATCAGTTATATTTCGGGTTCCATTGACTACCTTTAGTTCAATGTACGAATGATTAGAACATAAAACAAATCTTCTACTCGTAAACCGGGCGGTGCCGCTCATACCAGATAGCGTTTACGCGTGAGGCCAGAATACCAGAGCGCAGATTATAAACAGAAAAAATACAAACTAAACAAAGATAAATATGGCCACAGAAAATTTAAAGGATGGGGACGAATGCAAAGTTGTTGGAGGAACACATATTGGAAAATCTGGCAAAGTGAGTGATATAAACACGAGTAAAACAGGACATATTACCATTACCGTTGAACAAAAAAACGGTGTTAGATTCAAAACGTTGGGTAAAAATGTAGTTATGGTAACTCAAGAAAATTCCTGAGATATGAGCCGCCTTCAACCCCAACAACA
>NZ_JBFUKF010000929.1:0-637 GCF_056400985.1 Mucilaginibacter sp. P4_G9
ACCTTGGTGTTACACAACGTGTTGACTCTAAAGCTATCCCTGCTAAAACAATGAAACAAATCAACAAAGACTATGCTGGTTACCAAATTGGCGAAGTTATTGTTTACCAGGCTAATACCGATGTAAACCCTAACATCGAAGCTACTTCATACTTCGTTGATTTGAAAAATGATGCTCACGAGGTACTTGTAAGAATAACTCAACAAGCTAACCTTGAATTTTTTCAACAAGTGAAATAATCACCCGGAAATCGCTTTAATATTAGCCGTTCAGAAATATCTGGACGGCTTTTTTGTTTTACAAATATTGTAATTCTTCCCTTTTAGCAAACAAATATGGCTGTTTACACCTTTATAAAACATCAAGTAATAAATATTAATAAGTATTATGCCAAAGACTATCATTGTATCTAACCGGCTACCTGTAAAAATTTCTAAAATTGATGACGAATATAATTTATCATCAAGCGAAGGGGGGCTTGCAACCGGTTTAGGTTCAATATACAAACAAGACGATAATGTGTGGATTGGCTGGCCGGGAGTTGAAATTGCCGAACAGCAGGATAAAGATAAGGTTACAGATCAGTTAAAAGAATTGAGTCTTATACCTGTTTTTCTTGACCAGGAAGAGATAAACC
>NZ_JBFUKF010000930.1:0-627 GCF_056400985.1 Mucilaginibacter sp. P4_G9
ACAGATATGTGAATTTTTTACACTTGAGGGAAAAATGGGCAAAAGAAGGAGGTGTGGGTAATGTTGACTTCAGAGGTGGTGTGGAAAGATTCAATCGTGTTCAGGATAGTTTGCTGGTTGATATTGTTACTGCGATTAATAAAAAAGTACTAGTTGTAAGTAAACCTGACAAAAAATTAAATATAATAAATGTTGACGTAGCGTTTAGCGACGAGTTATTTGCCAAGAATTTTAATGATAAGCTGGTATCTACGGTCAATGATTTTTATGTTAAAACTAAAACCAGAAAAGCTACAATTAACGTAGAAGTATTGCAAAAACAAACCGATAGCGTAAAGCGAGTATTAAATTCATCAATTGGTGGAGTAGCATCAGCTTTAGATGCGGAGCCAAATGCAAATCCGTCTTTACTCGCATTGAAAGTTCCTTCGCAAAGAAAACAGATTGATGTACAGGCAAGTTCGGCTATATATGCTGAGCTGGTAAAGAATTTAGAATTATCCAGAATTTCATTAAGGCAAGAGACGCCATTAATACAAGTTATTGATAATCCCATATTACCATTGCCGGTTGAAGGTGTCGGGAAATTAAAAGGGGTTTTAGCCGGATTATTTTTAGGGTTTATGC
>NZ_JBFUKF010000931.1:0-625 GCF_056400985.1 Mucilaginibacter sp. P4_G9
ACTCAATACAAAGTAAAACATGGGTACGTACCGAATAGCAGTAATCAGGCATTTTCGGAAACGAGATCTTTCGGTAGAATGGTGCGGTGAAAACACCGACCATAAGCTAAACCGGCCTTAGCTATTAATCGAAATTAAATTCAACATTAGAGTAGACATATTTATCTTTTCCAGTTGTCATTTGTATTGCAAGTGGAGAACTACAGAATCCTTCTTGCGTTAATGTTTCTTGTATTGCAGTTGGCAACCTGGAATTTATTCTAATTACATCTTGGTTAAATTCTTTCAATTTACGAGCATAATACTTCAGCTTATTGGCATATGCACTTTTAACAAAAACGTAAGTTGTGTTATTCTGCTTATTATATCTAATCTCATCCCTAATTATCAGTAAGATTTTCCAATATGAAATAGCGTATTCGCTTGGTGGTTCTATAAATCCGGTTAAGTACCCAACAGGTGTACTTAAACTTCCACCGGAATTATTTTTAACAACAAAAAATAATTCTCCAATAAATCCCGACTTGGATTTATCTCTCCAATGAACTTCGTAATTTAAAATATGGGTGGTGTCTCTCATCTTAGATTCTTTGGCGATTCGCAAAGTTTATAAACTCACATAAAC
>NZ_JBFUKF010000932.1:0-620 GCF_056400985.1 Mucilaginibacter sp. P4_G9
TTTTCCCACATCTTAATGAATGGGGCGTTGCTTTTATTAAAGTGTAACTACGTCATCTTTTATAGTGATTGCCGTCATTTTGTGAATGGTATTATCAATTCATCTTTGTATCCACAGATCTATTACTATAAAAACACTATTATGGAAACTTTAATGCAACAGGAAACTCAAAAAGAGGCTTTAGATAGGTTAACTACTCTTAATGCAAAAAAAATGAATGCTTTAGTTTACCACGGACCAGGAAAAAAAGCCTGGGAAGAAAAACCTAAACCACAGCTGATAGCAGCTACAGATGCAATTGTAAAAGTTCTTAAGACCACCATTTGCGGTACCGACCTTCACATTATGAAAGGCGATGTCCCGGAGGTTGAAGATGGCCGGATAATTGGCCATGAAGGTGTAGGCATTATACAAGAAACCGGGAGCGCTGTAAGTAATTTTAAAAAAGGCGACCATGTACTTATATCCTGTATCACATCTTGTGGAAAGTGCAGCTATTGTAAAAAAGGAATGTACTCTCATTGTGAAGACGGTGGATGGATTCTTGGTCACCTGATTGATGGCACCCAGGCAGAATATGTAAGGATACCACATGCGGATAACAGCTTATACCCCATACC
>NZ_JBFUKF010000933.1:0-619 GCF_056400985.1 Mucilaginibacter sp. P4_G9
GATCATCATACTATAGAATGCAATCCGAGAGAGGGTAGGGACTTAATTGAAAATTTTGGATCATATTATGACGAGCCATTTGCCGATTCAAGCGCAATACCAACATTGTTATTGAGTAAATACACCAAAAAACATGTCACTGTAGCCTTGAGCGGCGATGGCGGGGATGAAAGTTTTATGGGATATAGCAGGTATAAGTGGCTTAAGATTGCAAACTATCTATTTGCCTATCCATTACCACTAAGAAAAGTAATAGCTAAAATTTTAAGCGTTTCACCTAATTATCGTCACCAGCTTATTGCGTTGGGCATTTGTAATTCAAAAATAAGTTCTCTTTATGGACTGATGCTTGGGGGGCTTGAGTATTCATGGCTTAAACAGCCGGATGCAGGCTTACAGGTGCCTTTCATGGATATCTGGTCGTCGAAATCAATGAGTATTTTACAAAAAATGTCGGCTTTTGATATTAAAACATATTTAAACGGCGATATAAATACAAAAGTTGATCGGGCCTCTATGGCATTTGCTGTAGAAGCCCGGGCGCCGCTGATGGACCACAGAGTGGTTACATTTGCGCAAAACCTTCCCGATAGCTATAAATTTCAATACGGTTCACAAA
>NZ_JBFUKF010000934.1:0-619 GCF_056400985.1 Mucilaginibacter sp. P4_G9
ATCCGGCATCATATTATATGACCTTTGTGCCCGTACAATTTAGCTTGTCAGATATTTTGTTGCTCAACTTTGGTACGCTGGTAATCTGCCTGCTGGTGCTGATTATACCCTCTATGCTGGTGAGCAAAATTTCGCCGGTAAAAGCGATAAGATTTAAATAGTTGTTAATTAATGCGATAGCTTACGCCTAAGCGTATTAACCGGCTGTGTGCCGAAAAACTTCCTGCCTCACCCTGATTTGAATTACTTGTGCTAACCAGGCCCGACAAATAATTGGTGAGGCCATATGCGTAACCGGCATTTAAACCAAATTTACCGTATGTTGCAACTACCCCTAAGCGTAAACGTACATCAGTTGGCGATTTTGATCTTTCATAATCAACAGCGTACACCTTGCCGTCGTTATCTTTAACCTTGCCCTTATCCTGGGTTTTTAGCATAAAACCAATATCCATCCCCGGTAAAATATCAAGTTTAACCTTTTTTAATTGCAAACGATAACCAATATAAGGATTAAGGTTGATAGCCTGATTTTGCAGGTTGGTATTCCCTTTTACGGGGAAGCTTGGATCATTAGAGGTAATATCAAAAATAACGCCGTTGTAGTAAACAATAGGGG
>NZ_JBFUKF010000935.1:0-607 GCF_056400985.1 Mucilaginibacter sp. P4_G9
TTATTGAAGTATGTGATTATCCTGAATTGTCATCAATAAATTAATCAATTGTTAATCATTTAACATCACCAGGGAATATCATTCTGTATGGCACGATAGCGCACATTGGCAAGGACGAAATTAGCTTAACAATTAAAGTTCGTAATAAAGTGTCAGAAGAAACTTACTGGTGCAGTTGTGTCGTTAGCGAAAGCTTTGAGCCTAAAAAGATGTCGCCGTTGTCCAAGAAAATAGATGACCGTTATTGAAAGTAATTGTAAATCAGTTATATTTACGCAACTAACCTAACCAATCATGAAGAAATACCTTCTCATTCTGATCGTTGCTGCCGGGTCATTAGTAAGTGCAAGCAATGTAACATCATCAACTTATGCAACATGTAAAGGCGATAGTCCATGTAGAGCCTGTAAGAACTGCAAATACTGTAAACGTTGTGCTATAGATGGTTTAACCTGTGGTGTTTGCAAGAAGTAAATGACAAAAATTCATCAATATTATTACCTTTTTATATGCTTGGTTTCACATTTAAGAGCTTTTGGTACGTCTTTATGATAGTAAACATAATGTCTTACTATAGGGCAAATGCTCAAACTATAGACGTATATGC
>NZ_JBFUKF010000936.1:0-607 GCF_056400985.1 Mucilaginibacter sp. P4_G9
TGGCAGTGTGGCATAACACATATATACCCTGCTCCCTTAAGCCTTCGCTTGGGCGGCCATCTGTTTGCACAAATTCACTGTTAATCAAAGTGGCCAGCTTGATGCTTTGCTGCCTGAATTTTCTTTTATATTCGTTAGTTAAAATAATAGTTATGGGATCATCAGGGTCTAATCCGGCGTCCATCCCCGAGTCCTCTTCAACCTGGTTATTTATTATAGTTTTTTCTTCCTCTTTGGAACGGTGCAATCCATACACCAGCAATAATACGCCTTTACCAGATCGATCGGGTACACTAACCGTACGGTAAATCGGTTTACGGCGTTTGGTTCCTACCTGCTCCCTTACCCGTCTATCCGATAGTGAGTTACAGTGTATCGATATAAAAATATTCCCTTTATTCTCATTGGCTATTTCGGCACGTCTTTCAAATGAAACATCATCCTCGGTCGTGCGCGTTAAAACTGCCTTTACTCCCGCCATATCTTTTTCTATAGCATTTTGCAATTTTAAGGCAATGGCAAGCGTTACATTCCTTTCTAAGGAAAAGGAGCCGGATGCGCCAGGAGAAAAATGACCTTCATTGCCTGAACGCTTCACTCCATGTCC
>NZ_JBFUKF010000937.1:0-606 GCF_056400985.1 Mucilaginibacter sp. P4_G9
CCCCAAAACCAGGGTGCTTCCAGAATATGAGGCTGAATTTGCAAATATAATATTCGCGTATTCGGCACATTGATCTGCTATTACTATTTTTTTGAACAATCCCCATAATATTTGCCTTAATCCATTAACGGCCTTGCTATAATCAAAAACCCTTTCTTTTTTTATCTGGGGCAAAAGATGAGTTGCCCGTTCAATTGGGCCGGCCACTAAAAGAGGAAAAAAACTTACAAATAAGGAGTAGTCAATAAAATTTCTTTCAGCGTCGATCCTTTTCTTATAAATATCAATAACATACGACAATCCGTGAAATGTATAAAAAGATATACCAACCGGCAGGATAACCTTCAATGTCCAGGGATTTACATGTAAGCCTGCATCAGCAAACATTTGTGTAAATGAGGATGCAAAAAAATTATAGTATTTAAATACGCCGAGGAAACCTAAATTAATTAAAATGCTGAGCCAGAGCCAAAATTTTCTTGATTTTTGAGTCTTTGACTCCGTCATTTTTAACCCGGTAAAATAATCTAACACCGTGGAGAAAACCAGTAGGAAAAGAAACCGCCAATCCCAACTGGCATAAAAAAAATAGCTTGCACAAAGCAA
>NZ_JBFUKF010000938.1:0-604 GCF_056400985.1 Mucilaginibacter sp. P4_G9
ACCCAAAACAAGAGAGAAATAAGCTTCTTTATTATAGGGTAAAATGTTTTTGCTGATAAATAACATATATAACAAAGAACACCCAAAAAGTATATTTTGAGCCAAAATTATTGAAACTAAAGCCAGGCATTTAGTCATTACAACATCGGCATTTCCTTTGTAGGACAATATCACCATTCGATCACATAAATAAATTAAAAACTTCATATCAATCAATAATATTTTCTTCTAATTATTTTCCATTATATAAATAAGAAGCTAATTCTGCCAATCCATATAGCGCCGCTGTCGCAAGGGTCCACCCTTGTGACCCGCATGCTAAGTATACGTCATACTATGATTCAAATTAATGCCCACCAGTAGCCTTATTTTTAAAAATACAAAATCCCCCATTAATAAACATCCGGGATTTGCATATTCAATACCTTGCATGTGGGCACACAAGCCTGCGGTGGCTGTTGCACAACTCGTCAACTATTTCGCAATAATTTATGTTAAGATATTGATTTTTAGTATCTTAACGTCATGCAAGGAAAGAAGCACTATCAAGAGAAACTCTTTACCAATTTCCAATTGTCCGACCGTGTTCCGGCAGACAATATAT
>NZ_JBFUKF010000939.1:0-595 GCF_056400985.1 Mucilaginibacter sp. P4_G9
AATATGTGCATAGAGTGGATGTCCCTTCGCTTTATCAATCAGATATGACAGCCCGTTACTTTCGGCATCCAGGTATGGCGTATCAATCTGGTAAATATCACCTGTAAACACAAATTTACTGTTCTCGCCTGCACGGGAAATAATGGTTTTTACTTCGTGCGGAGTAAGATTTTGTGCCTCATCTACTATAAAGAATATMTTGCTTAGGGTGCGGCCACGGATAAATGCCAGGGGAGCTATAGATATTTTATCGTTAGCTACCAGTTCATCAATTTTAGCCTGCATTTTATCATCATCGGCAAACTGGTCTTTAATAAATTTAAGGTTATCCCATATTGGGGCCATGTAGGGGTCTATCTTTGATTTGATGTCGCCGGGTAAAAAACCAATATCCTTATTACTTAATGGAACAATGGGGCGGGTAACAAATATTTGCCGGTAATATTTGCGCTGCTCCAACGCGCTGGCCAGGGCCAGCAGGGTTTTACCGGTACCGGCGTTACCCTGTATGGTTACCAGTTTAATATCGGGATCTAAAAGCGCATGAATAGCAAAAGCTTGCTCAATATTGCGTGGATAAATATTGAATACCGGC
>NZ_JBFUKF010000940.1:0-585 GCF_056400985.1 Mucilaginibacter sp. P4_G9
ATTATCAGTAAAATGAAGGTGCTTATTTCATCCCGGTTTCATGGTGTTGTAAGTGGCCTATCACAAGGCGTTTGTACATTTAGTACAGGATGGAGTCATAAATATCCTGAATTACTTGCTGACTATGGTGTAAGTGAAAATTTGTTAGATACGAATGATCTGGAATTAGCCAAGAAAAAAATTACCGAGGCTTTAAGTAATCCGGAAAGTAAATATCATGTTAAGCCATCGGTAATAAAATCACTTGAAGAAAAATCTAATGAAATGTGGAATATAGTTTTCAATTTGTAACTATGATGATATTATTTAACACATTTAAATTGTATTTTAATTAAGGATATAACCTATGGACACTCGTGTTTCAGTTATTATTCCTACATATAACAGGGCTGATAAAATAATTAATTGCTTAAATAGTATTACTAATCAGTCGTACCCTAATATAGAGATAATAGTTGTAGACGATGGTTCTACTGACAATACGGCGGAAGTTATAGAAAAATATATTGCCGGGAAAGTTTTGGGATGTGAGCTCGTTTACTACAAACAGGAAAATCAGGGAGCTCCGGCTGCGAGGAATAGGGG
>NZ_JBFUKF010000941.1:0-580 GCF_056400985.1 Mucilaginibacter sp. P4_G9
ACCTTATTAGGCCATGTTACAAATAACTTAGGCAATATAGTACGTTCACCAATTTTCATTCCCAACAAACGAAACCACAACTTTCTTGGAAATGATTTCAATCTACTCCTGTACTTGTTTCGAAGAATAAATGCACCATGTTGAAATGTTCTGCTCATAAGTAAAAGAGTATCTTATTGACTGTTAACCAACTCACTTGGTATAAAATCTTGATAATATTGAAGCCACCTTTTGGAAAAACATTTTCCTTCTTATGAACGAATCAGGATAACACCTTACTACTCCATTTGCATTTTTCCAATATTCTTTTACTGCCCTACCAGGTGATCTCCCTTTGAGCCATGCTGACATATAATTTGTCTTCCAGGGTTTTGGAGAGCCCGTAGCATGAGACATTAATCTTCCGCCACCGATAAAATCCATGCCTTCTGGGCCAAATTCACTAAGCTGTTCTTCTGTACACATCGCCGTAAGATTCAATAAATCCTGATCTCCTACGGTGAACATATCGCTACTTGTTGTGCTTTGAGAAAAGTTTTTTTTGTTGAAATCAAAGTGAATCGAAGCGTAATCAATAAAC
>NZ_JBFUKF010000942.1:0-579 GCF_056400985.1 Mucilaginibacter sp. P4_G9
GTTGGTATAGCCCGCCGCTCCTTTGATAACAAAAGGTTTACCATGCCAGTATAGTGTGTATTTTTCTTTTACATGATCGATATATACCGTTTTTTGGGAATTTATAACTGGCTTAGGTTTACAGTTAGAAAAAGCAAGAAGGATGATTAAAGCTATAAATTTGATTAAAAGAGAGTGAGCATGATGAAACTTAATTTTATTAAAGCCATACGGAATTGTAGTTTTTAGTTTGGAGTTAAAAAGCCCAAGGCGTAGCATAATTGGTTGATGAAGGAAGGCTAATGTAGTCATTTAGGTAATTTATTATCAAACTTATTCATCTTCGAAATGTAATTTGCCTGTAAATCAATTGGTTTTAATGCTTAATTAATACTTATAGTTTACGTTGAGCTTTTTCCCAAACTGCGCTTTGTGTTGAGCTAAAATACCTGATAATACCCGCCAGTACCGCATAGTTCATTACACAAAAGTAATAGGGGATAAACAACACTTTGATACGTAATTGCTTTTTCTCCATTATAAAACCAAGTAATGCCAGCAGATAAAACAATACCTGGGCAAACAAAAGCACCCTTATAC
>NZ_JBFUKF010000943.1:0-570 GCF_056400985.1 Mucilaginibacter sp. P4_G9
CATTTATGCTGATTATCAATACTTTAACATTTCTAAAAAAACCGGCATGTCTTGTCCTGAAATAGGTTTACACATTAACTTTAAACGAGCATTTTTTATTAATATTTATACCATTTATATCCATAAAAAAAGAGCGGCAGGTATTCAACCCGCCGCTCTTTTAATATTTATACAGAATTATTTTACTACCAGAAAACTGAATAAAGCGCCACAACTATACCTGTAACTATCAATGCACCGGCTAAAAATCCTCTTGATGTTTTAAACATAGATGCATCAATTTCCAGTCCGTTGGTGGTAATACCTCTTGCCTGGTCTATTTTTGATATGATGTACATACCAACAACGCAAATGATAAATACAAAGCCCATACGATCAAGGAAAGGGATCTCGTAAAGTTTGGTAACCTTATCATCCTGTAAAGCCAGTTTTGAAAAACCATATGGCGACAGGAAGCTCAGATCGGCAAAGCGAGGTAACAGTTTAAAGAAACACGACATGATGAAACCGCCAACGGTTGCAAACAAAGCCGCGTTTGAAGTAGCTTTTTTCCAGAAAAAGCCAAGAATA
>NZ_JBFUKF010000944.1:0-570 GCF_056400985.1 Mucilaginibacter sp. P4_G9
TTGGTATACAGGTAAACCGAATCCTTGATCAGGTTGGATGTTTCTAACTTGATTGCTGTGGAATCAGTAGTGTTAACGATTATTTTTTTATCCTTGTGGCATGCTGATAACAAACCGGCGGTAAGAACGAGCACCGAGTAAAATATTTTTCTCATATACAATTGAATTATAATACAAATGTGTTAACGCTATAAAAATAAGTATGTTACAACAGGCGCTATAAAAATTTTCCGGCACTTATATAATCTATCCCCACAGTCTCGGCACATAAACTGTCGGTTTCCGAATTTCCGATCATCAAAATATCCCTGCGCTGCAGGTTATGTTCCTGCATCAATAAATGTACTACATCGGGTTCGGGCTTGGGCATTGTTTCTTCGGCAAAATAGCAAATAAGGTAGGGTTCCAGTTTGTGCCATTCCACCTGCTTTATTTTATTTACCTGCTCTGATACATTTCCGTTTGTAACAATGAACAGTTTTTTACGATCAACCACAATTTCCTGTAGCAAAGTAAGCATATTTTGATATAAAAGCAATTTCAAAGGAAGCTTGGCAGTCAGCATAAGGT
>NZ_JBFUKF010000945.1:0-566 GCF_056400985.1 Mucilaginibacter sp. P4_G9
CTTATAAACTTTGTCGCAAATTTTTTCTCTGCATTTAACACTACAGATAATAATTATACTTTTAGCGGTGGTTCACGTAAATCTATAGTTAAATTCGAACAAAAAAGTCGGTAACAAAAGCGTGATAATTGTCTCTTTTACAGTGTCTTCTACAGGCAAAAAATGACCGCCAATAGGTTGATTTGTGATCGCACTATCTTTAAATTTATGGTATAATTAATTGAATGCAATTGCAATCAATGGCGCTTATAAGGTAGTAGACCAGGCCGCTTGAACATTTAATTAATAGAACCTAAATCAATGATTTCTGAATAACTTCTCCCCTAAATGTTATTCATACTAAATTGAAACTAAATAGCACCATGCATTTTTAAATTAATAAATAAGCATCGTCTTTTAAAAATTTAATTTTTTAGCCTAAATCAATTAGAGTATGTACAGCAAAATGGATTACCCGATTACTAATTATTTAGATAATGACAGTTGTACTGTCGAAACATCTGAATGCATTGACTTACATTACGGCCAAATTGTGGAACGCATTGTACGACGAGATCATATGGGGA
>NZ_JBFUKF010000946.1:0-562 GCF_056400985.1 Mucilaginibacter sp. P4_G9
GGAAGGCCCCGATACTAAAACACCGTTTAACTTATTACGGGTATCGGTTGGGCTGGAACATATTGATGATTTGGTGGCCGATTTGGAGCAGGCTTTGAATAGATAAAGGATGAAAAGATGAAGGAGCAAGGACAGAAATGCCATGTGTCCTTGCTCCTTTGTCCAACAGTCTTTAATCTAAATAAAAATTTAATTTGGTATTTAAATAAATATCCGCTTATCTTTGGAACATTATTTGGTAGCGATACCATATAGTCGATCAATTCTCCGCATAGTTCGGGTATTGATTTATAAAGAAGCGGCGAGAGATCAGGCTCAATGACCCGCTGGCAACCCTTCAATTTTGAAGAAGGTGCCAATTCCTGTCCCGGCAAATAACACCGGGGAATATAAATTTATAACCATGAAAAGTTTAATTAAAATTACTACAGGCAACATTTTTAATACCCAAAACGGTAACATACAACCTATTAGCTTAAATAGCGGTATTTGTATGTGTTGCTGCTGTTGATGCTTTAATGCGTTTCTTTTTCAATCCCTGAAAATATACGTGTTGTAAAAC
>NZ_JBFUKF010000947.1:0-562 GCF_056400985.1 Mucilaginibacter sp. P4_G9
GTACAAAAAGTATTGATATGCTAAACAACATTCTTCAGAGTAAATCCAATCATGATGAAGATTCTCCAATACGTCCGCCGGATAAAAATCAGTTGTGGCTAAAATTAGGAGTGGCGGCAGCTATGATGGTTTTTGTTGGCTTTGGAGCATATATATTCCTGAAGCAAGACAAAAATACGGTTGCAAAAAAAAATATAGCCAAAGCAAAACCCGCGCATGATGTTTTGCCGGGTGGTAATAAGGCCGTTTTAACCCTGGCCAATGGTAAAACCATTACACTTGATAGTGCCAAAAATGGACTTTTGGCTAAAGAAGGGTCTGCGCATATCCGTAAAACGCGCGATGGTCAATTGGTATACCAAACTGATAATAATGATGATGGCACTTCGGCTGATATGAACACGGTATCAACTCCGAGAGGGGGGCAGTATCAGCTGGTATTAAACGATGGAAGTAAGGTATGGTTAAATTCGGCGTCGTCACTAAGTTTTCCGGCTGTGTTTAAAGGCAAAACAAGAGAAGTTGAAATTACCGGCGAAGCTTATTTTGAAGTAGCTAAAAA
>NZ_JBFUKF010000948.1:0-561 GCF_056400985.1 Mucilaginibacter sp. P4_G9
GAATACACTAAAGGCGCTTTACCATAAAGACACTCAAACCGCCGATACTTATATAGTACATATGGCCAATTTTTTAAGGGCCTCCATCTTTCATCAGTCATCCAATATATCCAGCCTGGAAGATGAAGTAAAACTGTTATACGACTACCTCGCCATGCAGCGCATCCGGTTTGGCAGGGCGATGGACTGTACGGTATCATTAACAGACAACGCTTTAAAAAGCTATTTTCTGCCTTCTTTTTCGCTACAGCCATTATTGGAGAACGCCATTAAGCACAATAATTTCACACAGGAAGATCCGTTGAAAGTCAGTATCACCCAAAAAGATGAATGGCTTGTTATCAGCAATAATATTCAATGCAAAAAAGTTAAAGTAACATCTACTCAGTATGGCCTGGCGAACCTTGCAGAAAGATACCGTCTCTGGTCTGGCGATGATATCATCATCAAAGAATATCAAAACTCATTTTCGGTAAGTATTAAATTATTAAAAAAGTAATCATTGAGAGATGAAATAGCAGTTGCCGACGATCTCTCCCTAAACATTAGGAAATTAATAGG
>NZ_JBFUKF010000949.1:0-551 GCF_056400985.1 Mucilaginibacter sp. P4_G9
GTCCCTATCCTATCTTAACCAGGCTCAGCATATAATTGATGAAAATAAAATCATTCGCCTCAATCTTTTAAGTCTCATTACTTATAATAAGGCCGAAAATTATTTCAGGACCAGAAACTACGATTCTTTAAAGGTCAGCCATGAAAAATTATTCGGCCCCAAAAATCAGAATTACAAGTTACATACCTACCAAAAACGTACCGGATATTACCTCACTTTATTAAAACATGACTACAAAGGTGCTATTAAACAAATTAATGCATTATTAAAAGATAGCCTTTATGTAAAAAACGATCTGGAAGAGCAAATGCTCGCGGATGCTTATTTTAGTAACGGACAAACAGATTCGGCCAAGTATATTGTTGAAAAACAGCTTGACCAGCCGTCTCAAAAAAACCATCCCGAAATAAGATACCATTTATATGAAGTACTTGGAAAAATAGCCGAACGCAAAAAAGATGAAAAACTTGCCGCCAACAATTATAAACTGGCGTTAGACCAATTAAAACAAAACATCGATAATCTTTCGCAGGTAGGCGATAAATCATCAC
>NZ_JBFUKF010000950.1:0-548 GCF_056400985.1 Mucilaginibacter sp. P4_G9
TCCCAAAAGGATCGCCCGGTGTTCCCGGGGGATGATGCAAGGGAGTTCTGGGTGAGGGCTGAAGACCGCACCCGCGATACCGCGCAACGTTATGACCGCTTAGGAATGGCTGAGTATGAAGCCATGGAGGCGTTTGTAAGATACAGATTCTAAATTTTTTCCTTGATCATCAGTGATGGTCCGGGGATCGTATAATACTAAGAAGGCGATGAATATCGCCTTTTTTATTTAATCAAAAGTTGGCAGCTAACCAACTTTTAATTAAATTTGTTTTAACATTATATGCTAATAATTTATACCCGCAAGCTTGACCAGTTTGCAAAGAAACATGCAGATTCAGGTAAAAGTTTAAGGGCTTGGAAAACCGTGGTTGAGGCTGTAACCTGGAAAAAAAGCATTGATGTTTTAAAAGATTTTCCGACAGCCAAAATCATTAAAGGCGACAGAGCAAGGTTTAAAATAGTTGGCAATAAATACCGGCTAATAATTGAGGTAGACTATGAAGACGAAATAGTAGAAGTAAGATTTATTGGTACTCACGCAGAATA
>NZ_JBFUKF010000951.1:0-545 GCF_056400985.1 Mucilaginibacter sp. P4_G9
GCCGTGTTTATATGCGCAAAAAGCCACTAAYCCCATTATTTACGCGGATGTACCGGACATATCAATAGAACGTGTAGGCAACAGCTATTACATGAGCAGCACAACCATGCACATGAGCCCCGGTGTACCTATTATGAAGTCGGAGGACCTGGTGAACTGGAAGATGGTGGGTTATGCGTATGATACTTTAGCAAATATTGATGCAACAAATCTCACAAATGGCAAAAATATGTATGGAGAAGGTTCGTGGGCAAGTTCAATCCGCTTCCATAATGGCACCTATTATGTAAGCACATTTTCTGCAAATACCAATAAAACGCACATCTATTCTACAAAGGATATCGAAAAAGGCCCCTGGAAAGCCAGGTCATTTGCCCCCAGCCTGGGTGATCATTCCTTGTTTTTTGATGATGACGGGAAGATTTATATGATTAGCGGGAGCGGAGATTTGAGGTTAGTTGAATTAAAGGACGATCTTTCCGGTATAAAACCTGGCGGAACGGACCAGGTTATCATTAAAAAGGCAAACGTGCCTTCGGGCGGTA
>NZ_JBFUKF010000952.1:0-543 GCF_056400985.1 Mucilaginibacter sp. P4_G9
CCTTTTAAAAGTGGTGCTTTTTAAAATAAGCTTCTCGTTCGGTTTTAAAATTATCCGGTCGGCTGGCCGGTCGGCCAGGGTTACTTCAATAGCGCCCCTTATAAGGGTAGTTTCGCTTGCTATATCGTTTTTATATGATTTTACATTGAAAGCCGTACCTAATACCTTTATGCTCATTTTACCTGCATGTACAATAAACGGGTGCCGGTGATCTTTTGCCACGTCAAAAAAGGCTTCACCATTCAGGTAAACCTCGCGGGTTGGGCCTTTAAATGAGGGAGGATATTTCAATGTAGTTTCTGAGTTTAATGTAACAATTGAACCATCACTTAAATAAATCTTTGATTTTACGCGGCTTGGCGTTTTTTTTTGCTGTAAATCGGCAATTTTAATATTGTTTAAACTATAGCCCCAAAAATTGTAAACAGCAAACATGCAAATACCAGCTATAAAAATGGCTGCTATGCTGCGTATAAATATCTGCCTTCTTTTGTAATCTTCTCTAATTATACCGGTTTCGGTTTCTTCGGCATCTTTTTGCGG
>NZ_JBFUKF010000953.1:0-542 GCF_056400985.1 Mucilaginibacter sp. P4_G9
AAAGATCCCGGCGCGTTACGTGAGTGGGTATATATGCACCCATAGCAGCGCTATGCGCGGCGAAGGCGCTACCCACGCCTGGGCCGAAGCTTATATCCCGGATTATGGCTGGCTGGGTATCGATCCTACCAATAACTGTATTGCTAATGAAACCCACGTTCGCCTTGCAGTAGGCAGAAATTTTTCAGATTGTTCGCCTGTTAAAGGTGTATACAAAGGTTCATCGGGCCATAAACTGGAAGTGGCGGTTACTGTTGATGATGAGAACGATTTTACTATTGAAGATAAACCCCATCCTGGTGCACCATCGCAAGCTGCAACCGATACGCCCAAAAACAGCTACCAACGATACATGGAAATAATTCAACAGCAACAACAGCAGCAGCAATAGATGTGCGGATATGCAGATTTCAGATGTGCAGATGCTGAACAGTTGATTAGATGTTTTGATTTTGAAATAAATAGTCAAGCAAAAAAAGCTTCACAAATAAAAAAGTCTTACCAGTTTTAACTCGATAAGACTTTCTTATTTGTGAAGGGCC
>NZ_JBFUKF010000954.1:0-537 GCF_056400985.1 Mucilaginibacter sp. P4_G9
ACAAAGTACTGCCGGTTGTATAAGTTACGCCATGTATAGCGTCGATACCATAAATAACCGGGATTTTTAAACGATCTTGACCGGCTGCTTTCTGGATGGCCGAGATCACATCGTACCAATGCTCACGACTGTAGGCGTGACCGCTTACATTGAGGATTGAACCCACATGATATTTCATGATAGCTTCTTTTAACTTATCCGCATCCAGCTGATGATCAGGCACATTTGTTTTTGATACTACATCCGAGGTAACTTCGGTCATCTGGCCTACTTTTTCTTCCAGTGTCATTTTGGCTATCAGCGCATCCACTTTTTTATCGATGGCGCCGACTGATGTGCTTTTTTGAGCCTGTACAGCCGGGGAAATTGCGTTAAGCAAAAGCAAACTGGCCGCCGTTATGTAAATTTTTCTCATTTGTTTATTTAATTTGAGCTTTCGATATGTTTAATTTTTGATCCTGGTTTATTTGTATGCTTAATTCTTGTTGTAAGGCTTCTATCGCATTAGCCAGGTAGGCAATTGGGGCGTTCCAGTTT
>NZ_JBFUKF010000955.1:0-535 GCF_056400985.1 Mucilaginibacter sp. P4_G9
GGCACAAATAGGGATAATATAATTTCATTTTAAAGGATTTAATTACATATAGTTAAAATATGTTGAAAGCAATTAATACTTCTGGCGGGATAGAACAAGCTACTCAAAATGAGAAAAGGAGTTTAGAAACTGCCGTAGATATTAAAAGTGGAAAAGCAAAAGATAAATTTCATTTGGGGAAGATTGATGTTTTAAGAGGCATTGCAATCATACTTGTTTTTTTTCACCATTCAATATATGTACTTCTTCCTGAATCAAAAATGACTATTTATAAAGGACTTTTTATTGATTTTAAGGAGTATAATATAAGGGCCATTATAATGAATATCCTTCCTATCTCATATGGTTGGACTGGTGTGCAATTATTTCTAATAATTAGCGGTTTTTTGATCCATTTGGCGACATTGAAGAGAAACTTAGAATTTCAATTTCCTAATTATATTAATAGGAGATTTTGGAGAATTTACCCCCCGTATTTTTTTGCCTTAATAATATTCAGCATTTTTAATTTTGGTAGCCTGAGTAACTTTATTAG
>NZ_JBFUKF010000956.1:0-534 GCF_056400985.1 Mucilaginibacter sp. P4_G9
TTGTAAAACTGGCTATATTATTTTTAATTAAATAAATCACAATTTTAAGTTTCGTTGTTTAAGAGATAAAATTGCATATTCGCAGTGTTCAAAAATGAACACTGCCTAAATTAATGATAGAAGCCATTATTTCGGGAATTGGGTTTGGATTAGTGTTGACGTTTATTACTGGCCCGGTCTTTTTTGCTCTTATAAAAACCAGCATTGAAAAAGGTTTTCATGCCGGTGTTGCCCTTGCCCTTGGTGTAGTATGCAGCGATGTGGTTTTTGTAGGCGGTATATTATTTGGTTCCCAATATGTCGACATATCTGAGCACACCAAAACTATAGCCGGGATAGGTGGAGCTATCATTCTTTTTACCGTAGGTGTGTATTATATGTTTAAAAAAGCCGAGATCAATTACGGCAACAAAGTACCATCTGGTATTGATAAAGCGGGCTACTTTTTCAAGGGATTCCTGATGTGTATCTTCAATCCCACTCTTTTAATCCACTGGACAGTTGTAATAGGTGCAGCCAGCACCACTTTCCACG
>NZ_JBFUKF010000957.1:0-531 GCF_056400985.1 Mucilaginibacter sp. P4_G9
CTGTAAATCACATTGACAACAGACAACGACTCGACATTTATTTTAATTGTTGCTCTTTTAGTATTGTCTAAATCCTTATAGTAAATATAAGAGAAAATAGAAATCGACTTCGGCCCGGTTTTAAACAATGCAAAATCCATTTGCTCGTTTTTAAAGTCCCCGCAATCAAAAAAACCAACCCATTTATAATCAACTAATAAATATCCTTTATTTCCTAAAAAAGGTATCACAAATCGCTTTATTGCACTTTTAATAAACAGGCGAAAAAGAAGTAGATTCCCCACTAATATCAAGGGAAATATCATTAAAATCGCTACAATTTCCACTGTCATTTTACTAATAAATAAACCATTATTAAAAGCTTTCAAAATAAGCTTAAATGTATAAATAAGTTATAGCAATATGATCTCTCAAATTGGCACGCCGCTCAAATAATTATGGCGTAACCCTCCTTTTGGTCGGGTCGGGCTATTCACTTATACGGCTTCAGGCATTAGGCGCGGGGCCGGTATTCGTTGCTATCCCTTACGC
>NZ_JBFUKF010000958.1:0-525 GCF_056400985.1 Mucilaginibacter sp. P4_G9
GAAACATTAAGTCGGTATTTGAATAGTGCTCCTCGTTTTTAACCAAATAGGTTTTAAAGAAATTATTTTGCTGTTTGCAAGTGTTATCGTTTGCAACCAGGAAACTGAATTCTTCTAATTCTCCTGCATTAATCTCGCCGGAGAGTTTTTTTGAAAGCAGTTCAATAAATCTTTCGTTAACCATTTAATTGTGCAAGTGGGCTTTTTTTAGATAGGACAACGTTTTTTTTAAAATTGCCTACAAGCTTTAAAAAAAAATTTAAAAAGAATTGCTATAACAACGAAAGTCCTATGGTGTGGTGATCAGAAGAAGCCTTTTCGGCCGATTTTGCAGACAACTGATGCGTAGAAAGTATAACGCTCAGTTTTTTTATAGCCCTGAAAAGCTGGGTTTGCACAGTACGCGGTGATATGTTTAAAATTTCGGCAACTTCTTTGTACCTCATGCCGTCCTCCTTAATAAGTTTAAAAATTATACAAGCCTGCTGGGGTAGGGATGCGATTGCTTTATCCAATAAAAAATGG
>NZ_JBFUKF010000959.1:0-521 GCF_056400985.1 Mucilaginibacter sp. P4_G9
GGCTTATAAAGTTATTAAACCCTTATAGAAAGGGGTATGTTATAATTAGCACTCATCCTTATTTAAACGCTTACCTGGGATTTTTGAAACGGGTAGGGTACATAAAATCAAGGCTCATAGTTAGGGAGTGTACATCTGTTTTTACAAGATACAAAGGTTTAAAAAAATGGAGTTACCAGCTGGCGTACCGGCTGGGTTATCCCGCAGTAAATTTAGTTGTTTGTCAAACAAACCTAATGCGTGATGCTTTCCTGAAGAACATACCTTTTGTTAATAGTAAAAAGGTGATTGTTCAGAAAAACCCGGTTGATGTTGAACAAACCATTATAAAATCTAATTTACCGCTGGATGATGCCGATGCGGGCACTAATTATATTTGTGCAGCTGGCCGTTTGATCCCCGAAAAAGGATTTTGCAACCTGATAAGTGCATTTAATGAAATTGAATCATGTTATCCGGATTTGAAATTATTGATTTTTGGCGAAGGACCTGAGAAAAATTCCCTGGAAAAACTTATTAAA
>NZ_JBFUKF010000960.1:0-519 GCF_056400985.1 Mucilaginibacter sp. P4_G9
GCCATTTATTCATACAATAATAACCGATAGGCATCGCGATAACTGTTGCTAATAGTACCGGCTTTAGCAGATCTTTTGAGATCAATATCAAAATGCTTTGTACCGATGAGCCCAATACTTTACGTACGCCAATTTCTTTGGTGCGCTTAGCAGCTGTAAACGATGCTAAACCAAACAAACCAAGGCAGGCGATGAAAATGGCCAGGCCCGAGAAAATAGTAAGCATGGTTTGCTGCCTGATGTCAGTTTTATAGGTGGTGTCAAATTTCTGATCCAGGAAAGCATACTCAAACGGGTAAACCGAAGCTACCTTACTATATATGTCTTTAACAGCTGCCACAGATGCGGGAATATTGCCCGCCTTTAATTTGATAACGACCACCCTCCTGTCTTCGCTTGGAGAGATCACCAGGGCATCCATGTTTTCTTTAAGGGAAAGAAAATTAAAATCTTCTACAACGCCAATAACAGTGCGCCGTTTATCATCACGCACTTTATTTTTTATCCATTTGCCAATAG
>NZ_JBFUKF010000961.1:0-517 GCF_056400985.1 Mucilaginibacter sp. P4_G9
CTCATGTGGCAATTGTATCAGGATACCGGCACCATCGCCGGTTTCGGGGTCGCATCCGCAAGCGCCGCGGTGTTCCATGTTTTCGAGCATGGTAAGCGCGTCGTCAATAATCTGGTTACTTTTATGACCGTTAATATTGGTTATAAATCCAGTTCCGCAGGAGTCGTGTTCAAATTCTGGCCTATAAAGGCCCTGGTTGCTCTCAGTTTGATTCATTGTAAATTAAACCGTTTTATAAAATGGTGTAACTACGAAGTTACTGATATATAAATAAATTATAAAATTTATGGAAATTTTTAAAGATTTCTAAAAAATCAATTATTTAAATCATATTTATTTAACAAATTCTCAACATAAACAAGCAATTATTATGATTTACTAAATGAAATATAATGTTTTACTATTTAGAATCAATATAAAGTTGCACCAACCAAGCCGTAATCATTTATACAAGCGGTATATTTATTTATAACAGAATAAAATTTTGTTTGGTAAATCTATGTGGAGAGTATACATT
>NZ_JBFUKF010000962.1:0-517 GCF_056400985.1 Mucilaginibacter sp. P4_G9
GAGTTTTACCGGGTTAGGGTAGCCACCATGAGCCGCCTTGCCGCTTTAAACGAAAAATCAAAGGAGCTATTAGGTTTCAACCCTAAAAAACTCCTCAACCAGATAAAAAATATCGTTGTAAAACAGGAACGAAAGTTCAATAACCTGTATGAGAATATTATAGTAAAACAGCTTGCCGAAGAAAAGATTTTTATCCTGAATGATAAACAACTGAACGTATCCAGGGGGAGCTTTGTTAAAAACTATTTCAGAGAAAAGTTACTGGCTACGCTGGTGCCCATTATGCTTGATGACGGTATGCCGCTGCCCGAATTACGCGACAGGGCCATTTACTTTTTTGTAAAGCTCACCAAGAATAAAAAAGTGAGATTCGCGCTTATCGAGTTTCCGGATACACTATCGAGGTTTGTGGTACTGCCCGAAACCAATAACCTTAAGTTTATTATCCTGCTGGATGATATCATCAGGTATAGTTTGGATGATATATTTTTCATTTTTGATCACGATAGTATAGAAG
>NZ_JBFUKF010000963.1:0-516 GCF_056400985.1 Mucilaginibacter sp. P4_G9
TGTTATTTTATACGTATATAATGCTTAGCCTTTAGTACCAATAGATTGTACCAGGAAACCTATTTCCGTTAATTTTTTGGCATCAAGCAGGTTTCGACCATCGAATATTTTGGCAGGCTTTAACATACTATCGTATATTTTTTTCCAGTCATAATCTTTAAACTCATCCCATTCGGTTAATACCGCGATAGCGTGAGCGCCTTTACAAGCCTCATAAGGATCTTGAACTACATTAACCCCCTTTTTATTTTCTTCAGATGTACGCGTTCCAAGATAGTCAAGATCAAAATAAATCTGTCCTTCTAAAACTTTAGGATCATAAACCATAATTTGGGCCTGCTCATGTAATAAATGATCGGCCACGTAAATAGCTGCCGACTCACGGGTATCATTGGTATCCTTTTTAAAGGCCCAACCCAAAAAGGATATTTTTTTACCATTTACCGTGTTGTACAATTCTCTGATCATCTGGTTAGCAAACCTTTTTTTCTGATGATCATTCATGATAATCACTTG
>NZ_JBFUKF010000964.1:0-516 GCF_056400985.1 Mucilaginibacter sp. P4_G9
TTCTTGGCCGCATTTACCAATGCATGTACGATCCTTGAATTCTCGGCCAGGCGGTAAACTGCTATGCTGATTTCTTTAACCTTAGGATCAATAGCTGCCTCGCGTAAAAAGTGAATAATGTAATCATAAGACTGATAAGGCGTGCTAATCATATAATCCTTTTTAGCGATTAGCCCGATCAAACTTTTGCCAAATGAAAGATCTTCGGCAGGCAGGGCAGGATATTTAACAAACTCCAGTTCGGGCGAGCCTACATTAGGAAATGATATAAAATTTTTAAAGTTATGATACCTGTTACCTGGAATGAGGCTTTCGCCATGGAGCCCCATTTTAGTCACCAGGTACTTTAACATATCCATCGGCATTTCGGTATCATAAAGCAAACGCATAGGTGTGCCTTTCTTGCGTTTTTGCAGGCTTTTGGATAGTGCATCAATGAATTTCCCGCTTACTTCCTTATCCAGATCAAGTTCCGCATCACGGGTAAGCTGCAGAGAATAAGCTTCTATACTATCG
>NZ_JBFUKF010000965.1:0-513 GCF_056400985.1 Mucilaginibacter sp. P4_G9
TGCATTTACTGATGCTGCATTTACTGATGCGTTTGGATGGATCATATCATAAGCTTCAGAAATTTTGCGGTCTTCATCAGCAATTATCGGGAAGTTTACCTCCACTCCCTGCGTTTCATTGATATCATTTATCCAGCCGGTGTGTGAATCAAGTGAATCAACACTAAGGGCCAGTACTTTTACGTTACGTTTTGTAAATTCATCTTTTAACGCTGCGGTTCTGCCAAGTTCGGTTGTACAAACCGGTGTATAATCGCCTGGGTGCGAAAACAATACACCCCAGCTGTCGCCAAGGTATTCGTAAAAATCGATGTCTCCGGCAGAAGTTTTTGCTTTAAAATTGGGGGCTTTATCGCCTAATCGTAAACTCATGATTTGTGTAATTTATAGTAGATTAAAGACTACTAAGTTAATATACATTGTTTGATAAATCAAAATTAAACAGAAATTATAACGCAATTTACGCCAACATTACACAAACAATGTTGTTGAACACTTGAACAAGCTAAAAGC
>NZ_JBFUKF010000966.1:0-509 GCF_056400985.1 Mucilaginibacter sp. P4_G9
AGGTACCTCTATGCAGTGATCTGCCATTTCTCTTACTTTAGTATCTCCCTGTGTAACTATAGCTATCACTATTCCTTTCCGGGCCTTAACCTCCTGTATATTGCTTATAACCTTGTCATACGACGAGTTTTTGGTAGCTATAAATACAACCGGCATTTCTGCATCAATTAAAGCAATGGGCCCATGTTTCATTTCTGCAGCGGGATACCCTTCTGCATGAATGTATGAAATTTCCTTTAATTTTAACGCACCCTCCAGGGCTACCGGGAAACCGCTGCCGCGACCCAGGAAAAGACAGTTAGTCGCATCTTTAATTTTGGATGCAATACTTTTTATCAAATCATTATCCGATAAAAGCGATTGTACCTTATCCGGGATGGTTTCAAGTTCGGTTAATAAACGCGTTAGTTTTGATGATGTGATAGTGCCTTTTTGCTGCGCTATATATAAAGCCAATAATGTTAAAACAGTAACTTGCGCGGTAAACGCTTTTGTTGAAGCTACACCAA
>NZ_JBFUKF010000967.1:0-508 GCF_056400985.1 Mucilaginibacter sp. P4_G9
CTCCAATATTTGGTGCCCTTTACCCCTGCTTTCGCAGTTACGTTTTCAAACTTCCAGTTGCCTTTATTAATATAAAGCTGGTTGCCCCCCATGTTGGAGGTAAGGTAAACATCATTGAGTCCATCATTATTTACATCGCCAATAGCTACCCCGCCCCCGTTGTAGTAGTTACGAAATGTAAATACGTTGGTACGGTTCTGGTCGTTTAACTGGTTTATAAAGTTTATACCTATATCATCATTTGATTGTAGAGAGAACAAAGTTGGCTTATGGCCACTATTACAGGCGCACAACATTACGCCAATAGATAAAACAAAAAAGGCAGATCGTTTAAAAAACATCATAAGCACTTATAAAAAACAAACGTAGCGGAAAATTACCCGCTACGTTCTTTTCAATCAAATAAATCTCAATATATTAATAACCTGCGTTTTGTTTAAGGTTAGGGTTAGTATCTACAGCTCGTTGCGGGATAGGATACAATGTTCTGGTCTTGTCAGATTTTTGT
>NZ_JBFUKF010000968.1:0-506 GCF_056400985.1 Mucilaginibacter sp. P4_G9
GTTTACTGCCTCAAATTTCTCAATATTATCTTCAAGAGCCGTTAACAATCTTTTAGCGTGCTCAGGTGTTACGATTATTCGTGATTTAACTTTAGCCTTCGGAGTACCGGGCATAATTCGGATAAAGTCCAGTACAAATTCTTGATTTGAGTGGGTAATTATAGCTAAGTTTGAATAAATACCTTCTGCAATTTCTTCAGAAAGTTCGATATTTAACTGATTTTCATTCTGTTCTTCCATGGTGCTAAAATAGCAAAATCAGCTTATTCCCGGTACTTATCGATTAATTGTTTTTGTACTTCAATCATAACTTTCTGCTTAAAACAACTGAATTGCAACTGGTCACAATTTATTTCTTTGACCTCTTTGTAGTTTATCTTTTTAAGCAACTTATTTACGTAGTTTTATCAAGTAATGATATGCAAATTTACTTCATAGATTGGACGGCCTGTTTTCAGTTCTTCGCCGATTAATTCTACAAAAGGTTAGCCTTGGTAGCCATGCTT